>NZ_JBSICB010000006.1:0-290111 GCF_058245615.1 Chryseobacterium sp. UF-290 | reverse complement strand
AATATTTGCAGTGGTAAAAAGAGAGGAACCTTTTGTAAATTTAATAAGATATAATTTGCACATGTCTTAGAATACACGAATGAAAAGGATTCGTGTATTAGCGGCAATATGACAACTCTGTAAATTTTCCCGCAGATCACACAGATGATGATGAAAAATCTGCGTAATCTGTGTGATCTGCGGGAGATAAAATAATATTTAAGAGATACACAGCATCCTATTTTATCTGCGATAAAATCTTTACACCTTAAAAATACAGCCTACAAGAAAATAACTGCGCCTTTGCATTTTTCCAACAACATTATTCATGTTTTTCATAGAATCTCCAAGAGATACCACATTTTCACTTCTTTTGGTCAGGTATTTGAAGGTTTTTATCATAATGTTTTTGATTTATAAAAAAGCTTTTCTTTTTAATAAGTAACCAACCACTTAAAATATTATATTATGTCAACAAAGAATCTCACCCACCTCGAGGCGATCAAAAAGATCAAAGAATTGTCGGAAAACGCAAAAATATGCATGTTCTGTACAGAATTGGAAACTGTTCCCGTCAATTCACGACCGATGACGTTGCAGGAAACTGATGACAGCGGAAACCTCTGGTTTATCAGCAGCGGAACCAGCAATAAAAATTTTGAAATAAAAGAAGACCGCAGAGTGCAGTTATTTTTCATGAATAATAGTGACTCACAATATCTTTCCGTATATGGCCAGGCATCTGTTTATAAAGATAAAGCCACCATAGAAGAAAAATGGTCTCCTCTGGCAAAAGCATGGTTTGACGGAAAAGATGACCCGAATGTAACCATTATCCGTGTAGAGCCCCAAGAAACCTATTATTGGGATACAAAAGCCGGAAAGCTTGTAAGCTTATTCAAATTTGTTACTTCAGCCATTACCGGAAACAAAACAGATAATTCTGACGGCGTTGAAGGGAATGCCACAATATGAAAAATACAGTTTATCGGAAAGCGGAAAGCCTCTAAGAGCCTTAAATAAGCCTCTCAGGAAGAATAAAGGCTTACAAAATATCTATTCTTATTTTTGCCACTAATACGCAGGAAAAATTCGCGCATTAGTGGCAAAATAAAAATATACAGAATTGGCTGAAAATTCCTGATTACATCTATTCTTAAAGATAATAAGTTATTTTAGATTTATTGTGTCTTTACACTCTCCCATCTAAAATAGTCTGACAGCATACCATTATTTATTCTACTTCAAAAATAGCCTGGATCTCCACTGAAGAGTTTACGGGAATAGATGAAGCTCCTAATGTCGCTCTTGCATGTTTACCTTTCTCTCCGAAAACTTCAACCGTCAGGTCTGAAGCAACATTCATAAGATCAGCATGCTTACTAAAATCATCTTTCGTATTGAAGATCCCTGTCAGCTGGACACATTGTTTTACCCTGCTCAAATCTCCACCCACAGCTTCTTTCAGAACAGATAAAACATTGAGCATGGTTACCTTGGTGGCTTCCTTTACCTGCTGCTCACTGACCCCAACGCCCAGTTTTCCCGGATTGAATATTTTCCCATCTTTTAAGGCTACCTGATTGATGAATACAAGATTTCCTGAACGAACAAACGGCTGGTAGTTTCCCGCAGGCTTGGGAACCTGTGGAAGGGTAATATTTTTTTGTTTTAAGATCTCATTGAAATTCTGAGAGTTTTCAATAATTGGGCTGCCTTTTTTAGAGTGAGTATCTTTTAAGGCCAAAGCTACTTTTGCAAAGTGCTTCCCCTGAAGCTGGGCAATACTTCTCTCTCCTTTTGTAGGTCTGTCAACATCCTTTAAGGAAGCCATACTGGTAATTCCAAGAACACTGTTTCCTTGTGGAATGGCTTTATTCAGTTCTTCTGTTCCACGAATTCCATTAGATACCAATACCATTCCGTGTACGGCAAGGCTGTTCCAGAATGCCTGAAGTGCCAGTTCTTTACCTGCTCCGCTTCCTGCAGACATGAAAACGGTTGCCGGAACGCCTTCCAGTCCATGGTCGGTCCACAGCTGAACGGTTTTGGATAAAAATTCACTCATTCCGGTACTGATATTTCCGAAATAAACAGGTGAGCCAAAAGCTATTCCGTCATAGCTCGTCAGTTCGTCTACCGTTGCCACAGGCAGATTTTTCAGTTCCGGATTTTGAGACGCTTTGACTAATTTGATATAAGGAACGGCATTGTGTTCACTTTCAATTCCTTTGGCTATTTCTTTAGCCAGTTCATAGGTTCCGCCATTGTCTGAATGAATCAGAACCAATATTTTAGCTTTATTTTGTGCCATGATGCTGGTGGTGTTAAATAGTAAAATTAAAATAAAAAAAGAACATAGTTTTTTCATTCTGAATAAGATATAAATTGATAGTACAAAATTAATATTGGCGTTTTTATTAAATTTGCCAATATATACATCTAAAACGACAGCATGAAATGTGGACTGATTGAAAAAACGGAAAGCCAGTTTGTAGACACTATTGAGAAAGAAGCCTATGTATGGTATGAAAAAGACTGGAAGCATGATGATTATGAGCATAGGCATCACCGGGCACAGCTTACTTATGTGGAAGAAGGCTATCAGTATTTTCATATTGATCAGAAGATCTATATTGTTCCCCAATATCATGTGATCTGGATACCTTCCGGAAAAGCCCACAAAATAACTTCAGAAGCAAAAACCGTAAATCTGATCGTTTTTCTGTTCAGGTCGGTCTTTGAAGAAGAATTTTATCAGAACGTTCATGTATTTGCAGTTCCGCCAGTCCTCAAAGAAATGCTGCTGTATGCTTCAAAATGGAACAAATCTTTAGCTGAAAATGAAGAACAGGATATTTTCTTCAAAGCTATTTTAAAAAGCCTTCCTAACTTCTGCAGAGAAAGCAACAGGCTGGAAATTCCCGTTCCTGCTGATGCCAGGCTGATTCCTGTATGTAATGAGATCAATTCCAATTTTAAATATAGCTTGGATATCGATTCTTTAGCAGAAAAAGCTCAGATGTCGGTAAGAAGTCTTCAGAGGATCTTTAAGAATGAGACAGGCATTACTTTGCAAAAATACCTTCAGCTGACAAGAATTTTAAAAAGCATCGAACTGATCGATGCCAGACAATATACCTTAAGTGAAATTGCCTATAAAGTAGGCTATAAAAGCTTATCAGCCTTTACTTCCTCTTATTTTACCGTAATGAAAGAAAAGCCAAGACTGAATAAAAATAACGGGGTTTCATCATGAGGCATGATTGGGTTCACTGGAGCCTTTTTTCTCAGTTCTTCATGGTCTCTGGCAATAATAAGGTCATGGCTCCCTGTGATCAGGGCATATTGATTTTGCGTTCCATTGTTTTATTTTAAGATTAAAAGCCTGTTGAGCTCGCTTTTAAAGCACCCTAAAATAAATTCCGTATAATATAGCTGGGCATTCAGAGCTTGGGTTTTGGGGTGCAGTTCCAGTTTTTTAGTAAGGATGATCTCATTTTTATAGGAAAATGAGAAATAAGCAAAAATCTTATACCCGGAATTGCGGATTGGCGTAAAGTATCCTGTAGTCGCGATGGACCAGTCAGATTCATAGAGCCTGGCTACATTCAGGGCCATTGTCTCCGCAATATTTTCTGAAACACAGTCACATTCTTCGGCTTCCTGTCTGTTTACGTTCAGCAGTCTTACTTTTTCCGGTAAGGTATAGGCTGTCATTCCGCCTTTGTAAAACATAGAAGCATTCGGCATCTGTGAGAAAGCCAGCTGCAGGCATCCTGAAGTGACGCTTTCGGCAATTGAAATAGTTTCATCCGTTGTTATGAGGGACTGGCTTATATATTCAAGGAGATTCTGCTGAAATTCCATAGTATTATATTTTTATTAAATGATTGTGGTTTATAATTTATATTAAAAGCCTGGCAGCTTCTACGGGTCAAGGACTACCTTTGCACATCCGTCCTCTTTTTTATCAAAAATTTCATAGCCTTTATTTACGGCTTCAAGAGGTAAATTATGGGTAATAACATCATCAGGAGTAACCTGTCCGGTCTCTACATAGCTAATAAGAATTCTGGGATCATCAACGGTATCACAGGTAATATTATCCGGTGAATGAAAAACGGCTGCTTTCATAATCTTTTAGGTTGTGATGTATTTTAAAACAGTTATTAAATAAGGATGATCTTACAGTCTCAATCTGTTCTGTTTTCCAGGATGCTAAGAAGCCTGTTGACATATTCTTCTTCCTTCAGTACTTTATAATAAGCGGTCTTGGCATATAAAGTAAAAGAAGGAGACTCAATTCTTATTTCAGTATCCATATCAGCGGTATCCGTTATGTTTTTAGTGTGAAACTCACGGATATGAAGGAGATATTCTTCCATATAAGTATCTATTACTTTTTTAAGGATCTCACATTTTGCGTTGTTTTTTATCTTTTCCAAAGACTTGATCAGAAAAGCAGTAACTCCGTATGAATTGATAATAGGCGGAAACAAAGATTCATTTTCTATTGCATTATTTTTATCATTCAGCCCGGAATGCAGCAAAGTATCGTTTTCAAAAATCATATTTCAACATGGTTATTAATTGTTGGAAGCTTGTAAATACTGTTCAAAATAATGGAGGTCATCTTTGTCTTTAATGGAAAGATAGAACATGATCTGTTCCGGTTCTTTTAGTCCGATACTGTTGAAACAGTCAAAATGAGCGATCAGCGCCTGGATATTCTCAATATCTATATTTTTTAAAATAACGAATAATAAAAAGACATTATCCTTTATTTCTTTGGCATAGATGGCGGCTCCGTCCTCAAACCATTTTCCGTTATTGGAAACTCTGATGAAGTCTTTATGCTTCAGGGTTTTTATTATATTCTGACTGTCCATATATTTTGATTTCATGGTTAAATAAGCCATATAGCTTTGTTCTATATGGCTTATAATTGTACGTTAGTCTTCTTGTTCTGCATCAAGATTGATGGATGTTTCTTCTTCCTGAAGAGTTCTTTTGAGAAGGTCTGCTGCTTGATCATGTCCCGGCCCCATTGTTGGCAGGTTGATCTAAACCTTTATAAGTTGCAATGAATGCTTTACTTTTTGTACCACAATGATCAGACCTGCATCTCCTGTTGAAGCCTCCTTCCTCAATAGATTTAATAATTTTCTCTCCTTTCAAAGGTACGACTGAATAACTCACTTTTTTATGACTTGAGTCATGTTGATCAATAATTAATATAAAATCTTTCTGTTTTTTATCTGGATGCTGCCTACCTTTTCCATTTTTTTCAGGGTTCTGATTACTGTTTCTACACGTAATCCTGTAAGATTGGCAATCTGTTGTCTTGTCAGTCCCACCTCAAAGCAGGCATCGCAGATCTTGTCATCATAGCTTTTAAGATAGTCAAGTAAACCTTTCAAACGCTGCACAGGATTATTTGAGGCCATACTTTGCATCATAATAAGTTTATAATAGAGCTGCTGGGAAAAACAGGCGTTCATTTCTATGGAAAGCTCAGGATTTTTCTTAAGCATTTCTATAAAATTACTTTTGGGCAACCTTATAATTTCAGAACTCTCAAGACATATAGCATTCGTAGGATAAGGTTTGTCAAGGAAAAGCAGCGGATCTCCAAAGCTTTGATTTTTCCCTAAAATATTATGTATAAATTCTTTCCCATCATCATTATAATTGTTGAGCTTTACCTTCCCTCTAATGATCTGAAAATAATACAGCGCATGATCACCCTCTTTGAAGATTATTTCTTTAGGCTTATAAATTTTATCTTCTGCACCGAATAAATGCAGAATGTTTTCATCGATATTCATACAGCTTATCGTTTTCATAATTTTATAGAGTATTTATTTATAGGGGAAAATATAAAGTTGATAATAAAACCTTTTTTAATATAAAATCTTCCGGTTTTCAATTTTTGAGAATTTTGTTTTTTCCATATGTTTTATCGTTATTATGGCTGTTTCCACACATAGCCCCGTAAGGCTTGCCATCTGCTGTCCCGTCAGCGGAACCAAGAAAACGGATTTTGTGATGAAATGTTTTGCATCATAACGAATTTGTAAAATTGTTTTTGGTGCTATTTTCTTCTTTGTCTTAGTAAAAATATTATGGATAACTCCTTTGATATAAATGCAAAAATCAAACCTTGCCAATTATTCACAATGTTAAATAAGGTTAAAAATGGTAACTAATTTAAACACATTTTAAAATACGAACCTATTATTTATTATTAAATAGAATTAAAATTTACATTTTTGATACCACACGATCATTTATTTCGGTTTTTCTAAAACAGGTAATAAAACCCGTTTCATTTTTATGAAAACGGGTCTTTATATCTATGACGGGAAAGTCTTATTTTGGTTATTTTAGCAGTATCCTGACGATTGTTCTTTTTTGCAGTTCGGGACAATGAGCGGCTGCCACAATGAATTTCATAATAGTATATTTTATTTATGGTACATCAAAAGTAGCCTATTATTTATCAATTATTTATGACTTAGATCATAATATATTCATTGATTATTTTGCAAATTTTTTAGTGCCTGCAACACATAAAATAACCCCTACGGTAACTCCTAACATACCTATACTTACCTGTTCATGAAGCAGGTAGGCAGCCAAAGCCAATCCAAAGAAAGGCTGCAATAGCTGAAGCTGTCCTACAGTAGTGATTCCGCCTTGTGCCAATCCCTTATACCAGAATATGAACCCTATAAACATACTGAATAAAGAAATATATCCTAATCCGAACCATCCTTTAGCACTTACCGTTTCCAGATTTTCCGGAAAATAAATTATTAATAACGGAAGCATGACAGGGAGAGAAAGTACGAGTGCCCATGAGATCACCTGCCACCCTCCTAATGTTTTTGACAGCTTCGCTCCTTCCGCATATCCCAATCCACAAAGAATCACAGCCAGAAGCATAAGGATATCGCCTATTGGAGAGGCTGAAATTCCTTGAGAAAACGCATAACCAATTACTAAAAGACTTCCGATCACTGAAAAGAACCAGAATATAGGATGGGGTCTTTCCCCTCCACGGAATACCCCAAAAATAGCTGTAGCCAGGGGAAGCATTCCCAGAAATACGATAGAATGGGCCGAAGTCAGATATTGCAAGGCAAGGGAGGAAAGCAATGGAAAACCTATCACACAGCCTATGGCAACCAGAACTAAGGAAAACAGCTGACTTTTTGCAGGACGCTTTTCCTTATAAAATAGCAGCACCGAAAGAGCAAGTATTCCCGCGATCACGGCACGGGCAATCGTTACGAATATAGGATCCATTTCCATTACAGCCAGTTTGGTAGCAGGCATTGAACCGCTGAAAAGCAGTACTCCGATGAATCCGTTGATCCAGCCATTTACAGCCTGGTCCTTTGAAATTGTATTTGTCATCATTTTTTTAAGTTTTAATTGATGGGTTCAAAATTAAAGAGGAAAAATGGATAAACACAGTATCAGTTTTGTATATTTGCATGAGCACAGTTTAACATTATGAGTAAAGAATTTTTATATACTGAAATCGCAGATGGCATTGCAAATCAGATCAGGAATGGTGTTTTAAAAGCCGGAGATAAGCTTCCGTCAGTAAGAATGCTTTGCCAGGAGCATCAGGTAAGTATGAACACGGCAAAACGTGTTTTTCTGGAGCTTGAATCACAGTCTCTGGTAGAATCAAAGCCTCAATCCGGCTATTTTGTAAGCCGGCTGCTTTCCGTAAAGCTTCCTTTGCCTGATGTAAGCCGCCCGTCATTGATCGCCAATAATGATGAGCCTGATGAGCTGATCAGTAAAGTATATGAAAATATGGGAAGGAAGGATCTTACCTTTTTTTCGATCGGAATTCCATCCGGGGACCTTCTCCCGCAGGCCAAGCTGAAAAAGGAGATTGTGAATGCTATCCGTGAACTGAAAGAAGGCGGAACAGAATATGAAGAGCTTCAGGGAAACCTTAAATTAAGAAGGATGATCGCCGTACGTTCCCTTCAATGGGGCGGAGACCTTAAAGAACAGGATCTGGTGACCACCAACGGGGGAATGAATGCTCTTTCCTTCTGTCTGATGGCATTAGGTAAGCCGGGCGATACAGTGGCTATAGAAAGTCCCTGCTATCCCGGAATTTTACAGCTAGCCAACGGATTGGGTTTAAAAGTTCTGGAACTCCCTACCCATCCTACTACAGGAATAGAAATTGAAGCCTTAAAAAAATTAATTCCCAACATAGATCTCTGTCTTCTCATTCCCAATTTCAACTCTCCCCTTGGAAGCTGTATGCCGGACGAAAACAAAAAGGAAATCGTGAAAATATTATCGGAAAACAATATTCCGCTGATTGAAGATGATGTATACGGAGACCTTTATTTCGGATCATCCCGTCCAAAATGCTGTAAGTCCTTTGATCATGACGGAAATGTACTGTACTGCAGCTCCATTTCAAAAACACTGGCTCCCGGATATCGTGTAGGCTGGATTGCTCCGGGAAAGTACAAAGATAAGATTCTGAAACTGAAGCTTCTTCATTCCACATCTTCCATTTCGATCGTGAATGAGGCCGTAGCCAACTTTTTGAAATCAGGGAAATATGAAAAACATCTTCAGCAGCTTCGTAAAACCCTTCAGAGTAATTATCAGAATTATGTGCAGACCATTGCTGAATCATTTCCTGAAGGTACAAAGACCAGCCGTCCGCAGGGAGGACTTTCCCTTTGGGTAGAATTTGATAAAAAGATCCGTACTACAGAACTTTATGACCTTGCCATTAAACAGAATATAAGCATAGCTCCCGGAAGAATGTTTACCTTCCAGGAGCAGTTTGAAAATTGTATGAGACTTTGTATCGGACTTCCGTGGTCAGAAGAAACGCAGGCAAAGCTCAGACAGGTCGGAAATCTTGCAAAGAAGATTTATTAAACCTTTATATTATTTGTTATCCGGAACGAAATTTTTCCTTGCCAGCTCTTTTCTTACACGGCTTAAGCTTTCAGGAGTAATGCCCAGATAGGAAGCGATCATCCATTGCGGGACCCTCAGCAGCAAATCCGGATACATTTTGATGAATTTCATATATCTTTCCTCTGCGGTCTCTCCCAGTAAAGAATTAATCCTGTTCTGAAGACTTCTGATGTGCTTCTGAAGCAGGAAGTCACTCCTTTCGATACTGTTCGGAAATTGTTCTACCAGTTTATTGAAGAAATCAGGGTGAAGAAACAGAACCTCCGAATCTTCCACGGCTTCTATATAATAAATTGATTTTTCATTAAAGTAAAGGCTGCTTCGGTCAGAAATAAGCCAGCTTTCCGGAGCAAACTGTATAATATGCTCCTTCCCGTTCTTGTCTATGGAATACATCTTTAAAAGCCCCTTTTCCACAAAGAATATATGCCTGCAAATTTCGCCATACTGCAAAAGAAATTGATTTTTAGGAATCTTTTTTACTTCATAATGAAGGCTGCAGGTGTTCACATTTTGAAGCGGAACATTTAAAACCTTGGCTAAATAATTATTGATATTCTTCATGATACGATCTGGCTTAAAGAAATGTCCTGGTGCGAAGCGCTGTTGACGGGTTTTCCGTTCTCTATAACGATCAGTTGCGGGCTTTCATGCCTGATCCCGAAATCTTCAGCTATTTTATTCGAAATGGGCCTGTAGGCCAGCAAGTCCAGATAATACAGCTCAGGCTGCTGATCTGAACTTTCCACTTCTTTTTCAAAATTCTTCAATACCGTTCTGCTGATAAAGCAACTTGTAGAATGCTTAAATACGGCTATTTTATGGTGGTAGGACTGCTCAATGGCCTTAGCCAGATCCTCTTCAGATTCTATCTTTTTCCAGAAAGATTTTTGATCAGGGGATGATGCACAGTTTCCACCGAATATTTTATCAAAAAAACTCATACATTAAACTGTTTTAAATGATGATCAAGATGCTTATATTCTAAAAATTCCCAGTCTTTTTCAGTCATGTTTCCGAATAATCTGTGGCGATCCGGCAGCTTTTTGTTTTCGCAGGCTGCCCGGAATTCCTCCAGCGTTTTCAGCAGATTGGTTTTTGATTCATCAAAATCACATTCAAAATTAACGATTAGTTTTTGAAAAGTAGGCATGTTTCTGGGAATTCCGTTATTGAAAACATACATTTCCATTTTTGTAATGATCCCTATTGTCTCAAAAAGAGGATTAATTTTTGGAAGTTCAATTTTTTTCAATGCTACCTGAAGCACCAGATCACAATGCTTAAGCATCTGACATACATTCATTTTCCCCCATTTTCCGGGAGAGTCTTCAGAGAGTCTGGAAATTCTGTCTACGATTTCCTTATAATATACAGGACTGTTAAGATATTTCTTTACCAACCTTTTTCTTTCTTCAGATTTTCAATATGAGCGAAATGATGATTACAATGCCATACATATAAAGCAAGGCTTTCCCTTAGATCATAGTTCCTGTTGTGTTCAGGATGGTGAAACGTTCTTGTAAACTGCTTATTGGTAAGGCTTTTAAGAAGTACCACCCATCTTTGGTGCGTTCCTTTCAGCATTCTCATTGCCGGTTTTACAGGCATATGGAAGCTGTCCTGAAGTTCCGCCCATTTCGCTTCGTCATAAGGTTTAATAGTAGGATTATCCTCTGTCAGGGCCAGTTTAAAACGGATAAAGCTATTCATATGGCTGTCTGAAAGGTGATTAACAAGCTGCCTCACCGTCCAGCCTCCTTCTCTGTAGGGAGTATCCAGCTGATCATCCGAAAAATCTTCAATGAGGTTTTTGAGTCTGCCGGGAAAATCTTTAATCACTTTGATGTAAGCGTCCAACGTGGTGTCACAAATGTTTTCCGGAGTTTCAAACGGTCCTATTGGAAACTTCTTTTTCTCTAAATCGCTCATTATTCAGGTTTTTACTTTTTAATTATTGTCGATTTGTCCGGTCATTAACTTTGAGACAAATTTTAAATTACTGTTTGTGTAAATTTATCAAAAATTCAAGAATCTTAAATGAAGAAAGCATTAATTGTATTTATATATAATAAAGAATGTTTTTACCGAATAATAAAGGCTTCAGTTTCATAAAACTGAAGCCTTTATTATTTAAAATGATAGCCTTATTAATAACCATGTAAATCAATGTCCTCCGTTCTTTGTAAGGCCACTTTTCTTCCCATCTTTTTTTGAATCACTCTGAAATGCTGCAACTCATCATCTGTCAGAATACTGATAGCAGTTCCTTTTTCGTTAGCACGTCCTGTTCTGCCTATACGGTGAATGTAATCTAAAGGAGAGCGTGGCAATTCGTAATTGATAACACAGGGTAAGGACTCGATATGAATTCCCCGGCCAATTAAGTCCGTAGCTACCAGAATCTGAGCCCCGTCCACTTTAAATTCTTCTAAATTATTTCTACGGGCGCCTTGTGACTTCTGACTGTGAACGGCCACTGCTTTAATTTTATTTTTTTTAAGTTTTTCCACCAGATTATCTGCAGATCTTGTGGACGAAACAAATACCAAAGCCTTTTCAACTTTTTTTTCTTTAATTAAATAACGTAAAAAAGGGCCTTTCTTTTCCGGAGAAACATGGTACGCCAGCTGCTCGATATTATCAATTTCAACCTCTTCCTTTTTTATTTCAATAATAACCGGATCAATGGATAAACGTTCTTTCATTTCAGAAACTTTATCATTTAAAGTCGCCGAGAACAAAGTAGTCTGCTTTACTGCTGGCATTAGAGCGAAAAGCTTATCCATTTCTTCACCAAAACCTAATTGAAACATTTTATCTGCCTCATCAATCACCAAATGCTGAATTTCTGAAATACTCAATGCATTATGATCAATTAAGTCTAATAAACGTCCGGGAGTTGCTATAAGAACCTCCACCCCAAACATTCCCTTCATCTGTGGATTGATAGAAACACCACCATAAACAGCCATTGTACGAATCTCCCGCTTTAAATTTCCTGTAAAAGCTCTGAAAACTTCATCAATCTGAATTGCCAATTCACGCGTGGGAACCAATATCAAAACCTGAACGCTACGGCCTTTTTTAGCTTCTGAATGTTGCAGTTTCTCTAAAATGGGCATTACAAAACACGCCGTTTTTCCGGATCCTGTCTGCGCAATTCCCATCAGATCTTTCCCCTGCAAAATAACAGGGACCGCCTGTTCCTGAATTGGAAATGGCTTTAAGTAACCTAATTTTTTGACAGAACGAATAATATTGTGTGATAATCCTAAAGACTCAAATGACATAAAATACTTATTTAGTGCAAAGGTAAGCTATTGATATTTGGTTTATACCCCAAAAACACGATACTTAATAAAACAAAGTTCAGTTATTTTACCTTCTAAGTCCTGATTCCATCAGTATTAAGAATTTATATTGCCGATTTGTCCGATAATTTTATTTTGGACAAATTTTTGCCAATTAGTTTTGTAAATTTATCAAAAATTCGAGAAATCTAAATATGAAAAAAGCGTTAATAATAGTCGATGTACAGAATGATTTTTGTGAAGGCGGAGCACTTGCAGTACCGGAAGCGAATGAAATTATTCCCTACATCAATCTTCTGATGGAAGAAAATGAATATGATCAGGTTGTTCTGACACAAGACTGGCATCCTGCCGGACATAAAAGTTTCGCCAGCAGCAATGGAAGAAAAGTTGGAGAGAGTATTATTCTGAACGGCGTTCCTCAGTTTATGTGGCCGGATCATTGTATTCAGGGAACCTTTGGAGCGGAATTCCATAAAGACCTGAACCAGGAAAAAGTAACCCACATCATACAAAAAGGAAAAAATATTGAAATTGACAGCTACAGTGGTTTTCAGGATAATAACCACTTTATGAAGACCGGATTGGATGATTTCCTGAAATATCATGACATTCAGCTGGTGGAAATTGTAGGCCTGGCAATGGACTATTGTGTAAAATTCACGGCTTTGGATGCTGTAGCTAATGGATATGTTACCTGCTTACATTTCAACGGAACCCGTGCCGTAAATGTAAAGCCTGATAACGGCAGAGACGCGATCTATGAAATGATTCAGAAAGGAGTAACAGTACTGGGATAATCATTTTAATGGTGAATGATAAGTATTTGACAATATTGAGCTTTCAGATTCCGCAACTTATATATTTATATTATATAAAGCTATTTATATTATATAAAGCATAAACAAAAAGCGCAGAAGAAAATTCTGCGCTTTTTAATTATCTTAAAATATAGTGTAAAAAGAATGAAATCAATTATAAGCCTGAACCTAAAAATTCATAATTCATCACTATTCTAAAGCATTTTAAGGTTATTCACTTCCAGTTCTGTAAGGATTCTCCAGTGTCCTCTCTTGATATTCTTCTTTGTTAAACCGGCAAACATTACCCTGTCTAAAGCCTCCACTTCATATCCTAATCTCTGGAATATTCTTCTGATCACTCGGTTCCATCCGATATGGATCTCAATACCGATCTCATTTTTAGGTTTTCCTTCAATATAGGAGATCTGATCAACAACGGCTACTCCCTCATCAAGACGAATCCCTTCAGCAATAAGACGTAAGTCTTCTCCTGTAAGTTTTTTATCCAGTGTTACATGATAGATCTTTTTAGCATCAAAAGACGGATGCGTCAGCTTTTTAGTCATGTGGCCGTCATTTGTCAGCAATATAACCCCTGTTGTGGAACGGTCCAATCTTCCGACAGGGAAAAGTCTGTACGGAGAAGCGTTGGCTACAAGATCCATTACGGTCTTTCTTGCTTTATCGTCTTTTGTCGTGGAAATATACCCTTTTGGCTTATTTAAAAGTACATAAACAGGCTTTTCCGGAGTAATGCTTTGTCCGTCAAACACAACTCTGTCCGTTTTCTGCACCTGATAACCCATTTCGGTTACTACCTTTCCGTTGACTTCCACAAGTCCCTGCGTGATCAGCTCATCAGCTTCTCTTCTGCTGCAGATTCCGGAATTGGCGATATACTTATTAAGACGGATGCTGTCTTTATGGACATCCTTTTCGATTTTATTCAGCCTTCTCTTCTGTACAAAAGACTTTGCTCTGTCATCATTTCTGTCCTCGCCATTAGAGGGTCTTCTTCCGTATTTCAGACTGCCTCTTTCATACTTATCTCTTGTATCGAAATTTTTCCCGCCTCTTTTAGGTTTTCCGAAAGATTTTCTCTCATAGCTCTCACTTTTATTCGTGATGTAGGGCTTTCTCTCAGATTTTGAACCCAGATCCTCACTGGAACTTTCGAAGCTGTCCGTATTTCTTTTGAAAGGTTTCTTTTCAAATTTTGAATTGGATCCTTTATGTTCGGGGCCTTTTCGTCCTTCGTCTTTAGAAAAGGTTTTCTTAAAAGGTTTTGATCCTGAAGAATTTCCAGATCTGGAAGCACGAGAATCATCAGAACTTTTCTTGGTTGAAATTCTTGGTCTCTTTGGTCTGTCTGAATTATTATTATCTCTGCTCATTCTAAAAATTTCTGCAAAGATAGTAATTTAGTTACGAGTTAAAAATTAAGAATCATAACTTTGCAGTATAGTTTACTTTTTAACTTTACATACAATTGAAGATGATAACAATATTAGACGATAAATTCTCCCAGCTGAACGATTTCCTTCATGAAAAAACTTTCAGTAAAATTTTTATTCTGGTGGATGAAAATACTCATGAGTACTGTCTTCCTGTTCTTTTAGGAAATATGGAGACAGATCTTGGATTTGAAATCCTGGAGATTGAAGCCGGTGAGGAAATGAAAAATATTCAGACAGCCAATCAGCTTTGGGAAATTCTTACAGAGATGCAGGCGGACAGAAAAGCATTGGTCATCAACCTGGGAGGCGGTGTGATCACAGATATGGGCGGTTTTGTAGCTTCTACCTATAAAAGGGGGATACAGTTCATCAATATCCCTACTACCCTTTTATCCATGTGTGATGCTTCCATAGGAGGTAAAACAGGAATTGACCTGATGCATTATAAAAATATGGTAGGAACCTTTGCATTCCCGGAACAGATCTTTATTTATCCGAAGTTTTTAGAAACATTACCTTTCAAAGGGCTGAGAAGCGGTTTTGCAGAAATGCTGAAGCACGGATTGATTGCTGATAAAGCACATTGGGATCAGCTGATTCAGATTCATAAGCTTGACGTAGCCTCTGTAACTCCCCATATTCAGACCTCTATGGATATCAAGCAGGATGTGGTGGAAAAAGATTTCCATGAAAAGGATATCAGAAAAACACTGAACTTCGGACATACCATAGGCCATGCTGTTGAAAGCTTATGCCTGCAGCAGGAAAACCCTATCCTTCACGGAGAGGCGGTAGCTATGGGGATGATCGCAGAAGCCCATCTTGCTTATCTTGAAAGCCTTATTTCTGAAGAAGATTCTAAAATAATCATTGAAAACATCCAGAGATATTATCCTTATTTAGATATCAGCGATTTTAAGGATGAAGATATTACCGCATTATTGATGAATGATAAAAAGAATACCGATAGCAAGATCAACTTTTCCCTGCTTTCCGGAATTGGCTCATGTACCTATGATCATCAGTGCAGCCAGAAAAACATCCTTGAAGCCATCCATTTTTACAGAAAACTGAATGACGCCTGATATGAAATTCAGTAAATTATCTGATTTTAAGATCGGTTTTGACAAAATTGTCAATTTAGATCTTTTCTAAACAAATGTTTAATTAAGTTTTTAATTTGCTGTAAATCAGAATACTAAATATAAAACCATTTGTATATCAAATGGTTTTTTTATTGATTTTACTCATGAAAAATGTTTTTGGCAAGCAATTTGAAAGATACTCTGCGTTCAACTGAAAATGTTGACAAGTAGTAAAATTTAAAATTAAGAAAGAGTAAAAAATTAAAAATTTAAAGTTATGAAAAAGTTAATTTTAGGATTAGCATTAACTGCAGGAACATTAGCGTTCGCTCAACAGACAACTTCTTCCAGCCCGGTATCATTTGGGGTAAAAGGAGGAATGAACGTATCCTCACTTTCAAAAGACAGTGGTTTAGATGATCAGAAATCTAAAATCGGTTTCAATGCAGGTGTATTTGCGAACATCCCAGTAGCGACTTCATTCAGCATCCAACCGGAGGTATTATACTCACAATATGGTAATAAATCAGACTATACTTTAGCGGGAACAAAATATTCGGCTTCTACTAAGTTAGATTATATTACAGTACCGGTAATGTTCCAGTATAATGCGCTTCCTAACCTTTATTTAGAGGCTGGACCGGAATTCGGGTTTATGGTAAGTGCTAAGAACAAATTCAAAAATGAATCTACCGGACAGTCATCCACTACTGATAATTACAAAGATAATTTAAGTACATTCAACTTTGGTATCGGTCTGGGTGCAGGATATTACTTCACTCCAAACTTAGGAATCACAGCCAGATATGTTGCCGGTCTAACGGACATCGCAAAAGACAGACCTGGCGGATCTGATGCTATCAGAAATAATGTATTCCAGGTAGGATTAGCTTATAAATTCAAATAAGCTTACCCATTCACTAACAAATTTTTATATTCAATAAAGAAGATCAGATTAATTTTAGTCTGGTCTTTTTTTATCCAACGGTTAAGAGCCTGTTTAAATTTGTATTAAAATATTATTTCTCGCTGATTTTGCAAATCCCGCTGATTTGATTTACGAATAATGATCTGCTGAATCAGCAAAATCTGCGGGAAAATAAAAAAATAAAGCGTTCAATTAATTATACAAAATGATTAGCAATTTAAATTTAAACAAGCTCTAAATATTATATTTTCCAAATAAGCTGATACTTCAACAGATGACTGTATCATTTAGCACAGCCATCTTTGTATTGACTTTGAATGAATGAGCTATTTATTAATGCAATGGCGGTAAATAGATAGGTATAAACGATGGCAGCTGACATCTTAATTTTTTGATTTTTTAAGCCTTTAAATGGTAAATTATGTTAAAGGAATCAAAAAGTTATCAATATAAAAATTTTAAAAACAAATATTTTTTTAGTTATTTAAAGTGTAAAATCATTAAATATAGACACTTACATATAGTCTGAATCTTAATTTTATTTTTTTGGCATATTATTTGATAGTTAACAAAATGTTAAATAAAACTTAAAATAACTATTAAATAAAATATCTATGAAAAAGATTCTTTTAGGTCTTGCTCTTGTAGCCGGTACTTTTACTTTCGCTCAGAAGACAGCTTCTACTGCTTATTCATCCCCTGCTAGATTTGGTGTAAAAGCCGGTCTTAATATTTCCAGCCTTTCTGATAGTGATTCCAATTCTAAAGCAGGATTCTATGGAGGTGTATTTGCCAATATCCCTGTATCTCAGGACTTCTCATTTCAACCAGAGGTATTATACAGTGGAATGGGCGCAAAAGCTAAAGAAGATAGTGATGTAAAAGTAAATTTAGATTATATTTCAGTTCCATTAATGCTTCAGTATAATGCTTTACCTAACTTATATCTTGAAGCAGGACCTCAGTTCAGCTTTCTGATCAATTCAAAACTGAAGTATAAGTCAAGCTCTGTAGACGCTAAAGATCTGTTTAAAGGTTTTGATTTTGGTCTTGGTCTTGGTGCAGGATATTATTTTACACAAAATATCGGAGTTAGCGCAAGATACGTTGCAGGTTTAACGGATGTTTTAAAGAACAGACCTGATCTTTCTGAAGACAAATCTAAAAACGGAGTATTCCAGGTTGGTTTAGCTTACAAATTCTAATCACTGGTTTAATCTTCACTGATAACAAATTTTATATTCATAGAACCGGATTATTTATTTAATCCGGTTTTTATTTTTTATATTTCAATATATATAGAATTTGTTTAAACTTTCATAAGAATCATAGCTATTTTTTTGACTTGAAAAAGCTTTTATTCTAACCAACTTCAGTCCACTTAAGTTAGTTTAAAATGATACTGTATAAAAAGTTCACATAAGAAGGAAATCAAAGATTTTCATAAAGCTCAAGTATACTTATTATGCAGTAAGCTTGTGACTTAAAAACAACTTAGTGTTTAATCTTTTTTGGGGGGCATTGGAAAAGTTTAAACAGCTTTATAATAAGAACAGAAAAACCACAGCATTTTTTTTGGAAAATTTTAACGTTTGGCAAGAAATTTGTGTTTTGTGTATCAGTTGTACCCTATTCCAAACGTTTCCAGCTTACAGTTTCCGGTTTTCCTCAGGAAAGATATGTTGATCCGGTTTTTTAACCCCAATTTACCCTTCAAAGATCGGAATATAGATCCATCAGCTTCTATTTTGATCACTGTAGTAAAGTAAACGCTTGAAATAAAGAGTGGAAAAATAATAAAAATACATTTTGATTTCAATAGAAAAAGTCAGGTTTATTCATTTAGGCCTGATTTTTTCGCATATACCGGACAAGTTGAAAACGGATCATGAAGAGAATACAGCCATATGAATGTGAGTTTGTTCTTTCGGTTGAATCATAGCTATTTTTTGACTTGAAAAAGCTTTTATTCTAAACACTTAAGTCCACTTAAGTTAGTTTAAAATGATACTGTATAAAAAGTTCACATAAGAAGAAAATCAAAGATTTTCATAAAGCTCAGGTGTACTTATTGTGCAGCAAGCTTGTGACTTAAAAACAACTTAAGCGTTTAATCTTTTTGGGGCTTTTTTGGGGGCATTGGAAAAGTTTAAACAGCTTTATTATTTTAAATTATCGCTTATTTAAATTATACACATAAAAGCTTTTTTAGTTTTAAAATGTTTTCAAAAAAATGATCTTAATGATAAGTTTTCATATAAAAAACAGTTAAAAGCATAAAATAAAATCATAATAAAAATCTTTGCGACAGGCCTTAAAATAAGACTTTTTCAACTTTGGCAAGCAATTTGCAAAATAATTCAAGTCTGATTGATAAATCATTCTAAAAAAGCAAATAGTAAAATTAAAAAATAAAATTATGAAGAAGTTATTTTTAGGATTAGCATTAACTGCTGGTACATTAGCTTTCGCTCAAGAAACAGAAACAAAAACAGTAAATGCATCACCTCTTAAAAAAGATGTTCAGCCGGTTAGATTCGGTATTAAAGCGGGTGGAAACTCTGCTTATTTCAGTGAGCAGAAGTTTGGGATGAACAGCCAGAAACTTGGTTTCCATGCAGGTGCGTTTGTTAATATTCCAATCTCTAAACAATTCAGCCTTCAGCCGGAAGTATTATATAACCAGATGGGAGCAAGAGATGTCGCTTATTCTACAGAGACTACAACAGGAGATACTACGGTAAAAACTAAAGGAGAAAATAAAGTTACTATGAACTATATTTCAGTTCCTTTAATGCTTCAGATGAGACCTGTGGATAATTTCTATATCGAAGCAGGACCTGAGTTCAGCTACTTCATCAACGGTAAAACCAAGGGAGAAGCGACTGTATCAAGCACTACAGGAGGGGTTACTACCACTACAACGCAATCTCATTCTGAAGACCTTAATAAAGATAATATCAATAAATACAACATTGGTTTAGGTCTTGGTTTAGGATATGATATTACCAATAATATCGGGATCAGTGCAAGATATACAAACAGCCTGACAAAGATCGATAAAAGCAGACCTGCTGCTGAAAACAACAACAGAGTATTCCAGTTAGGTCTTAACTATAAGTTCTAATCAAAAAAGAAACCAATTTTTTAACCCGGATGCAGATTTCTGCATTATACAAAATAGCCTGAAGAAATTCTTCAGGCTATTTTTATCATTAATCTATAAAGGTTTATTCAAATATCCTTGGATCATCACTGATCACTCCATCTATTCCCATTTCTTTCAATGCCTTTAGCCGCTCTTTAGAATTAACGGTCCAGGGTATTACTTTCATACCTAACGCATGACATTCCTGTACCAATTCCGAAGTTACGAGTGTATGATCCGGGCTATAAATGGTTGGAGTAAAGCTCAGAAACTTCATATCTCCCGCCACACCACTCAGATGATCAGGATATAGCTTGAATTTCTCTGCCGGTATATTATTGAAATGGGCCTGCTGCTGTGCCAGCTTTTTATCATCCACTTTCTCTACCAGTAAAGCGGTCATTATCCCGGGATACTCCTTGTGGATGATTTCCAGGGTTCTCGGATCAAAAGACTGAATAATCACCCGGTCCTGTATCCCTTTTTCCATAATGATCTTCATCATCAGATCTACAAACT
The DNA here is from genome assembly GCF_058245615.1 of Chryseobacterium sp. UF-290. Classification (NCBI taxonomy): domain Bacteria; kingdom Pseudomonadati; phylum Bacteroidota; class Flavobacteriia; order Flavobacteriales; family Weeksellaceae; genus Chryseobacterium; species Chryseobacterium sp. UF-290. Next base: position 269,896 of record NZ_JBSICB010000006.1, on the reverse strand, counting down.
CTTTCGGTTCCGGATGAAAGATATTATCAGAGAAAGGACGGGTTTTGGTTTCTATATTGTAAAAAGGCAACGGTCTTTTCAGCTCACGGGAATAGCTCTCACAGACATCTATTACTTCCGAGAAAAGAGGTTTACGGGCCTTCATTTTCTTTTGATCGGGGTAATTGCTGAGTTTTTTTAAGCCTACATCAAAGGTTTGGATCTTTGCATAGGGCATATCATAAATTTTATAATAAAACCCGGAATCTTTTGGAATATAGGTTCCGTCAGGTTTGGTAATCAGCTCAGGGGAAAGAAAAGCATCGTGGGAAAGAATGACCTTTTTATCTTTTGTAATGGCCAGGTCCATTTCCAGCGTAGTAACATTCATTTTCAAAGCATTCTTCATAGCCGGAACTGTATTTTCGGGGTATAGGGATTTTCCTCCCCGGTGCGCCTGCTTATCAAACGATTGTGCGGAACATAGCTGAGTCCACACAATAAGAATGCCTGCAAAAAATATGTTTTTCATATCCTCAAATTTTAATCCTATAAAATTAAAACTTGCATATATACTGTATAATACCGGAATATTAAGCTTTTGCTACATTTATATGATACCGTGAAAGAAGGCATGTCACTCTGAATACAGGCTTGAAGGCTGCGAACGTGGTTTAAAAGCGGAATGAAGAATCTCTGAGATTTCCTCCTTCCCCTGAATAACATATAAAAATATCTTGTGTAATAAAAAAGCCAGGTGAATGTACCTGGCTCATTTGTTATATTGAAAATAAAATTAATTGAATAATTCTACCTCCTCTCCTTTTCCTACCGGATATTCTTCTGTAAAACATCCGAAGCAGTGGTTGGCAGATCCTAAAATATCCTTAAGATTATCTATGCTTAAAAATTCTAAGGAATCTACTCCCAAATAATTTTTGAGCTCTTCCGTAGACATATTCGCAGAGATCAGATCATCTTTTGACGGAGTATCAATTCCCAGATAGCATGGAGCAATGATCGGCGGAGAAACACTTCTGAAGTGGATCTCTTTCACCCCTGCATCCTTTAAGATCTTCACCAGTCTTTTGGATGTTGTTCCACGAACGATAGAGTCATCGATAATCACGACCCTCTTATCTTTCATTTCGGAAATGATCGGGTTCAGCTTAAGGTTAACCACCCTTTCTCTCATTTCCTGGGTAGGAACAATGAAACTCCTTCCGATATATCTGTTCTTGATCAGAACAGGACGGAAAGGGATTCCTGAAGCTTTTGAGAAACCAATAGCAGCCGGAACTCCGGAATCCGGAACTCCAATAACAAGATCAGCATCTACCGGAGACTGCTCCCAGATTTTCTCTCCAGATTTTTCTCTGATCTCGTAAACATTAATGTTTTCTAAGGTAGAGTCAGGTCTTGCAAAATAAATGTATTCAAAAGAACAGATCCTTTGTTTCCCTTTGGCTTCATCCATCATATAAGACTGAAGTTTTCCGGGTTCATTCTCATTGGTGTAAATGATCTCACCCGGAAGGATATCACGTACATATTGTGCTCCTACGGCATCCAGTGCAACAGATTCTGATGCCACTACATAGGACTTCTCATCTATTGCTCCCAAAACCAACGGACGGATTCCATTGAAATCCCTGAAAGCAAAGAACTTATTTCTTGTCATTCCCACTACGGAATATGCGCCTTCAATTTTCTCCATAGTAGCTTTGATGGCTCCACGAAGACCCAGATCAAGGTTTTTCTGGATAAGTCTCAGGATAACCTCAGAATCGGAAGTTGCTCTGAAAACCACGCCTTCAGCTTCTAATTCCGCCTTCAGTTCTTTCGCATTGGTAAGATTACCATTGTGTGCTATAGAAAGTATAATCTGGTCATATTCGTTTTTGGCGAAAAATGGCTGGAAGTTATATTTCTTTTTATCTCCTGCAGTCGTATAACGGGTGTGTCCGATCGCAGAATTTCCCATAAAAGCTTCAGGTTCCTTAATGTCTTTATAAACATCTAAAACCAGTCCTTCATCCTTCATATTGGTGATCCTCCCATCCTTTAGAACGGAAATACCACAAGCTTCCTGGCCTCTGTGCTGTAATGCAAAAAGCCCGAACTGTGAAAGAGAGAACGTATCCAGATCATTATCCGAGTACAATCCGAAGATCCCGCATTCTTCGTTGGGAGCATCCAGTCTTTCCTCTTCCTGAGTTCTGAAAAGATTCCTTCCGTAAACCTGGTTTTCAAACTGTTTTAAATATTCACTTTTATGAATGTCTAAACTTTTCATTTCTATTTTTTCTAATGATTAGAAGTTAGATATTAGATGTTAGAAATTAGTCTAAGTTAACTTCAATTATAATTTTAAACTTGCTTTTAATGAATAAATCATTTTTTTGAATTTCAGCTAAAAGTTCCTTTAAGGGAGCTATTTGGGTTTCAGCAATAAAACTTTAAGTCAAACATAACTCGAATCTGAGTTTGCGATTCATAGTAGACCCAAACGCAATTCCGGGAAATTGGCAAAACTCTTTTATTATTTCTTCCGGCCCCTTCAGCAATATTAGAGGGTATTGAAACAGCACATCTTCTGATTGGGATTGGAGTACAAACCTTCAGATCCCTTTATCCGATGCGATTTCATACTAATTTCTAAAATTTATTTCCCAAGTAAATTTTTAAGACGGTTGTAGATCTCAACATACGCCTCAGTAACTTCTCCTAAGTCTCTTCTGAATCTATCCTTATCAAGCTTCTTCATTGTATCTTTATCCCAAAGTCTGCAGGTATCCGGAGAAATTTCGTCTGCAAGGATGATCTCACCGTCTGAAGTTTTACCCAATTCGATCTTGAAGTCAACCAGGATGATATTAATTTTATCAAAAAGGTCAATAAGGATTTCGTTGATGTCTGAAGTTAATTCATACATCTCGTCAAGCTCTTCATAAGTAGCGGCCCCTAAGAAAACAGCATGGTGATCATTGATAAGCGGATCTCCCAATTCGTCTTTTTTGTAGCAGATATCGAAGATGGTTACCGGAGATTTGATTCCTTCCTCCACTCCTAATCTTTGCGCCATACTTCCTGCAGAATAGTTTCTCACTACCATTTCCAAAGGAATGATAGATACTTTTCTTACCAGCTGCTCCCTTTCGTTCAATTGTTTGATGAAATGAGTTTTGATCCCTTTTTCATTTAAGTATTCAAAAATAAGGGTAGTGATGGCGTTGTTCATCTCCCCTTTCAGGTCTACCTGACCTTTCTTTTGAGCGTTAAATGCTGTAGCATCGTCTTTGAAACGTACTACTACTTCATCAGGATTATCGGTAGCAAATACTTGTTTTGCTTTCCCCTCGTACAACATTTCTTTCTTTTGACTCATAATTTTACTTTCTAAATTGTAGTTAGATTTATTGATTTATTGTATTATTATTCCTGTTAAGACAGCCAGCCCAAAACTCAGGAGTGTACCAATTAATACATATTCCGTAAGCTTTCTCTGTTTTGCCTGTGCAAGGTCGCTGAACCTGAATACAGATTTGGCAGCCACCATGAAACCTACACCTTCCCAGTGGTTCACCATAATAAAGGTGAATACCAGCAGACGTTCTAAAATTCCGATATATTTCCCGGCACTTGTTAAAGATTCGGTTTGAATATTATTGGGGCCATCCGGAGCGGGCGTCCATGATGACAAGAGTATTTTGATAAAAATAGAAGCCGGTGTTGTCAGAAACAAAGCTGCCATACCTATCTTTAAAAATTTCTGGTTTTGTAAAAAGCTGAAATTAAACTCATCGAAATAAAAAGATACTCCTGCAATAACCAGGACATGAAGCAGCTGGTCAATGAAAAACCATCTTTTTTTCGTTTTTACATTCTGGAACTGAAGCTTTGCCGCATCAATAATGAAATGGGTAATCCCAACCAACACGGCAACCCACCAAAGCTGTAAATCCCAAAGGAGAATAAGGCTTAAAGCGGTGTGAATCAGAACATGAAAGTATAAAAACTTACTTTTCAGTTTATAGTTTTCCTTATCTGCAACCCATGAATTTGGCTGAAGTATAAAATCTCCGAGTAGATGTGCCAATATGAGTTTGATAAAGATCATGCTTATAGTTCTGAGATTTTCTTTCTGAAATACTGGTTGGTTTCCACGATGAGCTCATAGTTGGCTCGTTTCAGTCTCTGGCTGATGGAAGACTGTGAAATAGCAAATCTTTTGGCAAGATCCTCCTGGGTAATATCCTGATTCATGATCATTTCATGGATGATCTCTGCCGTAGCCATAGTCCAGTTGTCAAAATCCTTGGAAGACCATTTCAGCAGGATATTAAGGTCTCTGTCTAAAGAATCGCTGGACGTTTTGATCGCAACGGTATGACCGTCATTTTTCAGGTCGTTCAGCAATCTTCCGGAGTTTACATAAGCGGTTCCGTTAGATTCAGTGATCTTTTCTGAAGAGAAACTCTCCTCACCTATGCCTATAGCTATTCTTACATCCAGGTTTTCCAGACTTTTAATAAGAGATTTTATGGCTAGAAAATGCCAGAAAACGGAATCAATACTGCATTTGAACTGAAACTCATCTCCCCTGTAGATTTCCCATGTGTCAGGAGTGCTTCCCCAGGTTTCGAGAAGATTTTTAAGCTTGGTAATCCAAACTTCAGTGTCCGCATGCTGTGAATTTATAATATCCCCGGTAATGACCGCTATCATACTGCAAATATAAGCATAATTACTTATAAATAAAAAATATAAGCAAAAACACTTATAGATATTGATTATTAGTGAATCTGCTTATATCGATTATGTGGTAAATATAAGGTTTTTAAAAGCTTTAGTACAATCGTAAAATTGCGAAAAGACAAAAAGACTGATGAAAATTTTTACGATTAGTTGGTCTTAATTCTTTTTTTGTTTTTAGAAGCTTTTTCCTGCTATCCGCTCATACTTCTCGCTCCTCTTCCTTTCCCATTTCATGCTGCGGGGTAACCGCTTCTATCAGGGCTAATTGTTATATAAATAAACCTAACAGGTTTTAAAAACCTGTTAGGTTTAATATGATGTAAGAACAATATTTATTCTTAGTCTATTTCTTAATAAACTGCTCTGCCTTATCATCCAGCCTTAATATATACATCCCAACAGGAATTCCCTGTACAGAAATGTTTTTCTTATTTCTGAACGGATCTTTCTCTGTATAAATTACTTTTCCGGAAAGATCTATGATTTGAGCTATTTTTACTTTCTCCGTTGCTCCGGATACATAAAGGTTGTCATCAACCGGATTCGGGTAAATTTTAAATTGATCATTAGAAGCAATCGGTTCTACGGCAGACAATGTACCGCCCAGGTTCTGACAGTAATTGGAAGGATAAGAATCCCATTGATTGATATCAAATGTACCGGCAGGCTGATTGATGGTATTTTTCCTGTATAAAGATACATTACCATTATTATTAGAAGTATATTTCACCCCTATAGCATCTACAGTAACCGTTTTGTTATAAGCAAGCTCTACATAGTTTTCTCCGGAAAACCTCATAGGATCAGAAGCCGTAACAAATTTTGCCTGATCACTGGTATAGCACGATAAGGTTGCCTTTGGATTCAAAATAACAAAAGTTTCGTTGTTTCCTATTTTACCTTCCAGTTCATAAGTATCAGCATTATAAAAAGATCCGGTATTAGGATTTTTCATCTGGACATTAATCCTGTAATTATTCAAATTAACCTCATGCCCTGTTTTATTAATGATTTCTAAGGCATTATTCTTAATTACGTTATTGTTGGTTCCTGATATGTACTTTGTAATAATAAGATCTTTGGCATACGAGTCTGAATCTAAAGTGGTAGCTGTAACCGTATTGCTGAACGGCGACTCCAGATACCCTTTGTCAAAAGCCTTTACACTAAAAGTATAGGTGGTAGAAGGATTCAGATGATCTATACTTATTGAAGTTTCTTTTGTAATAGCCACAGGAGTGGTTGAGCCATTCATATAAACCCTGTATCCCAATACATCTGTGTCAGGAGAAGCCACCCAGTTCAGATTGACAAAATAAGCATTTTGCTGAGACGAACTAAGTGATCCCGGAGCCGCAGGCGCTATAGCATCCGGAGTTTCAGACCAGATCATATCAATCCATTCAGGATGATCTATAAACGGATTCCTGTTTTTCTGTATTGTATAGATAGCATTATTCCTGTCTATTTCTCTTTGCGAAACAGGATCCAAAGCGCTCCATTGTTTCAGCATTGCTATATAAGGAAGATCGATCGCTCTCTCTTCTGTACCGTCAAGCGGACATTGATCCGTGGCAGGCGTGATATTCGCTGACGTGCTGTAAGCAGTATTAAATGATCCTAATTTCCCTTCATATCTTACCGCGAAATAAAGCAATGTTCTCGCAATATCTCCTTTAAATTCATTAATAGGCTCATATACTCTCCCCGTATATGGATAATTGGGAATAGCCGCATTAGCCATTCTGGAGCCATTGGTAAAATTATAGAAGTTGGTATTTCCTCCCATTCCATAAGGATAGTTATTTCGTCTTTGATTAATATATCCGTCAACAGGAATGATAAAGTTCAGATCCGAATACATGGGGTAATCACTGATTGAAGAGCTTGTACTGAATGTGCTTTGCGGCATCATATGTTCCCTGTTGTATCCCTGACCTTCTGCGCTGGTACTGCCTATCAGCTGATCTACCTTATACTCATAAGCATCCGGACCTGAAGGTATTTCCGAGTAAATGTCCAGCAGATATTCGGTATTGGACGCATCATGATCATAATACCTATCAAGATCAGTCTGGCTATAGAGCCCCGGAAGATCATCATAATGCCAGTTAATCGTTTTCTCCGAAATAATATCATGAAGTTTCGATTTCAGTGCATAGCCTGTCAGTCCCGCTGTCCCGTCATAATATCCGGCAGGAGCCTGCGCAGATATATAAGAGGAAATTAAAATAAGAGGAAGTAGAATTTTTTTCATGCCTTAAAAATTGGGGGACTAAAATAGTGAAATAAAAAATGGAAAAGACTGAATATTTTATTAATAAAACATTAAATATTAAAATATAAGAAATTGAAATATAGAATATTGAGGATAAAACAGTATGAGTGAAATAATTTTTTTAGCATTCCGTCAATTTGGTTATCTTTGGGAACTAACTATTATCTATATGAATACAGAGACTATTGACAACATCAAAATGATAGCGGAGACAGCTAAAGAATTTGCAGAGAAGAATATCCGACCGAATATTATGGAGTGGGATGAAAGCCAGACATTTCCAAAAGACCTGTTTCATCAATTAGGCGAAATGGGATTTATGGGGATTGTGGTTCCTGAGCAATACGGCGGTTCCGGTTTGGGATATCATGAATATGTGGCTATTCTTGACGAAATTTCTCAGGTAGATCCATCAATCGGTCTTTCTGTAGCGGCACACAATTCTCTGTGTACAAACCACATCTATGAGTTTGGAAACGAGGAGCAACGAAACAAATGGCTTCCACAGCTGGCTTCCGGAAAGGTGATCGGAGCATGGGGGCTGACAGAACATAATACAGGTTCAGACTCAGGAGGAATGTCTACTACTGCTGTAAAAGATGGCGATGAGTGGATCATCAGCGGAGCGAAGAACTTTATTACCCATGCGATCTCTGGAGATATCGCTGTGGTCATGACAAGAACAGGAGAAAAAGGAGCCAAAAACAATTCTACCGCTTTTGTTTTAGAAAAAGGAATGCCAGGTTTTACTTCCGGGAAAAAAGAAAACAAACTGGGAATGCGTGCTTCCGAAACAGCGGAACTTATTTTTGATAATGTACGCGTACCGGATTCTCACCGTTTGGGAGAAGTAGGTGAAGGTTTCAAGCAGGCTATGAAAATTTTGGATGGCGGAAGAATTTCTATCGCTGCCCTAAGTCTGGGAACAGCAAGAGGAGCTTATAAGGCTGCTTTAAAATATGCTAAAGAAAGACACCAGTTCGGAAAATCAATCTCTGAATTCCAGGCCATCAACTTCATGCTTGCTGATATGGCAACAGAAATCGATGCGGCAGAACTGCTTATCCAAAGAGCTGCAACCTTGAAAAATGCGAAGCAGAAAATGACTAAAGAAGGAGCTATGGCAAAACTATATGCTTCTGAAGCCTGTGTAAGGATTTCCAATAACGCCGTTCAGATCTTCGGAGGTTACGGATATACTAAAGATTTCCCTGCTGAAAAATTCTACAGAGATTCCAAGCTTTGTACTATTGGTGAGGGAACTTCTGAGATCCAGAGATTGGTAATAGGAAGAGATATTACAAAATAACCGAACTTTATACAAATGATTAAACAGGCACTTTTAGGTGAATTTCTGTATGAGGCGGAAAACACCAGGAAAATTTTAAAAGCAATCCCCGACAGCGCTCTGGACTGGAAACCGTCTGAAAAGAACTGGACAACCGGCCAGCTTGCCTCTCATATTGCCGAAATATACAACTGGTACGACTCCACTTTCAATCAGGATACTTTTGATATGGGAAAATATGAGTATGACAAAGGAGATATTTCCAAAGCTGAAAATATCCTTACCAAATTTGAAGAAAATGTTGCCAAAGCACAGAAAGCGCTGGAAAACTCTGATGAATCCACTTATTTCAATGAATGGAAAATGGAAATGAATGGTAATATTCTTTTCCCTCCTGCTCCAAGAATTCAGGTGGTGAGAGGTTTTCTGTACAATCATTTGTATCATCACAGAGGTGAGCTGGTGGTTTATTTAAGATCAACCGGCAATAAAGTTCCCGGACTTTACGGACCTACTGCTGATGACAGGAGGTAACTGAATATTATTTATCATGATAAAACAAAGGCTGTTTCAAGTTGGAAACAGCCTTATTTGTGTTTTAACTACAAAGAAAAAATTTTCACCAGGACAATTTTGAACGAAAAATATACATACGGACACTAAGAATAATCTCCGGATTTTATTAATGAATTCTCAAAAATTTCAAAATATAAATGTCTCATTTTCAGAAAATAATAAAATTTAACTCTGATTTTAATTTTTTTTCTAATACAAAATTCATTTTTACTATTTCACTTTCCTTTTATTAATCGGAGTATTTCAATTATATTTAATGTATTACATAATACAATAAACTCATAGTCAAAATTTTTCTTAAATATTTTTGTTTTCTGTAACATATTTTTTATTAGCTTTGATATTCCACAATCAAAACTTATATTTAATATGAAAAAACAATTAACCCTGATTGGAATGCTCCTTATTAGCGGTATTTCTTTCGCACAGACCGACCGTCTTTGGTCTGAAAGCTCCAGAAAAACGTCATCAGAGATCTTTGAAAACAAATCAGGCATTGCCAATCCAAAGGTATACAGCTTAAATATCGAAGGATTGAAAAATGTACTGGCAAAAGCTCCTAAAAGACTGGCAGCCGGCGAAAAATCAGAAATCATCATTTCTTTTCCAAACTCTGAAGGGAGAATGGAAAATTTCAAAGTAAGAGAGAATTCCAATTTTGCCCCTGAACTGGCAGCAAAATATCCGGACATCAAATCGTATGTAGGCGAAGGCCTTGACGATCCGAATTCTACTGTTTATTTCAGTGTTTCCCCGCTTGGATTATCGTCAATGGAAATTTATGGTGATAAATCCGCTGTATTTATTGAACCTTATTCCAAAGATCTTTCCACTTACGTTGTATACAGAAAGTCTGATAAAAAAGATGATCTTAACAAATTTGAGTGTACTGTAGTGGACGCTGCGCAGAAAGGTGTGTCAGCCTCTGATCTTGCAGCAAGACCTAATGCTGACGACGCGAAGCTAAGAACATTCAGGCTGGCTTTATCCTGTACAGGAGAATACACTGCCTATTTCGGAGGTACAAAAGCACAGGCATTAGCCGCAATGAACAATACCATGACCCGTGTAAACGGTGTTTTTGAAAAAGACTTTGCCGCAAGAATGGTTCTGATCGCCAATAACGATGCTGTCATCTATACCAATGCTTCTACAGACCCCTATTCTTCCGCTTCAGGAATGAGCAGCTGGAATTCTCAGCTGCAGAGCACACTGACTTCTGTAATCGGTGAAGCGAATTATGATATCGGGCACTTATTCGGAGCATCCGGAGGTGGAGGAAATGCGGGCTGTATCGGCTGTATCTGTACCAACGGATCAAAAGGAAGAGGATATACTTCTCCGGCAGATGCCATTCCTTCGGGAGATAATTTTGATATTGACTATGTGGCCCACGAAATGGGACATCAGTTCGGCGGAAACCATACGTTCTCCCACGGAAATGAAGGTACCGGCGTGAACATGGAACCAGGTTCAGGATCTACCATTATGGGATATGCCGGAATTACCTCCCAGGACGTTCAGCCGCATTCTGACGCATTCTTCCATGCAATAAGCATTCAGCAGATCACTAATAATATTAAAGCCAAAACCTGCCCGGTAAGCACAAACACAGGGAACTCAATTCCAACCGCTAATGCAGGTGCGGATTATACCATTCCAAAAGGAACTCCATTTGTACTGACCGGTACGGGAACTGATGCCAATGGTGATTCTTTAACGTATATCTGGGAACAGATGGACAATGCTTCTTCTTCCCAGACAGGATCAAGCTCCGCTGCCAGCGCTACAAAAACCACAGGTCCTACTTTCAGATCATGGACCCCTACCACTTCTCCGGTAAGATATTTCCCAAGAATGGCTTCCATATTAGCAGGGGCAACAACTACGGCAGGGTCGGAAATTACAGTAGAAGCGCTTCCTTCAGTCGCCAGAACATTAAATTTCAGATTTACAGTGCGGGATAACAGAGCCGGAGGTTCAGGAAACAATTCCGATGATGCTGTGATCACTGTTAACGGAACCGCAGGACCGTTTTCCGTAACTTCTCAAAACTCAGCAACTACCTATGCCGGAGGAAGCTCTCAAACCGTTACCTGGAATGTAGCCGGAACTACGGCAAACGGTGTCAATGCAGCCAATGTAGATATCCTTTGGTCAACAGACAACGGAAATACATGGACTACCCTATTGGCAGGAACTCCAAATGATGGTACACAAGCCGTAACTATTCCTAATGTGACTACAACGACCGGAAGAATCATGGTAAAAGGATCCAATCATATCTTCTTTGATGTAAATAATGCTAATATCTCTGTAAATGCAGGATCGGGAACACCTGATACCATCGCTCCTACAGCACCCACCCTTGCAGCTTCGGGAACAACTTCTACAAGCACTAATCTTTCCTGGTCAGGAGCTACAGATAATGTAGGTGTTACGGGATATGATGTATATCAGGGAGCCTCACTGATCGGTTCTACGGCTTCAACTACCTACACCGTAACAGGATTAACCCCTTCTACAACCTATTCTTTCTCTGTGAAAGCAAAAGATGCAGCAGGAAACACTTCAGTTTCAAGCAATACAGTGAATGTGACGACTCTTCCAGGAGGCGGAACCGTGACGTATTGTTCAGCTTCAGCAACCAATACTTCTGACGAAAGAATCGGAAATGTAAAATTCGGAACGATCAACAATACGTCAACAGGTACAGCGGGTTATGAAAACTTCACTTCTATTTCTACCAATGTAACGAAAGGAAGCACTTATACAATTTCTATAACTCCGGTCTGGACATCTACAAAGTATAGTGAAGCGTATGCTGTTTATATTGATTATAACGGTGACGGTGACTTTACAGACAGTGGAGAACTAGCCTGGACAAAAGCGGGTTCTACAACGACTCCTGTTACAGGATCTATTACAATTCCGTCTACAGCTGCTGTAGGGTCAACAAGAATGAGAGTTATGATGAAATACAGCTCAATTCCAACTTCATCATGTGAAACGTACACATATGGACAGGTTGAAGATTATACCCTTAATATTACGTCTTCAGGAAGAGCCGTTACCTCAGAAACAAAAGATCTGATCACAGATATCAAGCTTTATCCTAATCCGGTAAAAGACGTACTGCATATTTCAAATACAACTTCGGAGGAGTATAAAATTTTCGATATGGGAGGAAAACTGATCGACTCAGGAAAACTTCAAAGAGGTTCCGTTAATGTAAGCAGCCTGATCAAAGGAGCTTATATGTTGCAGATCGGAGAAACAGCCAAGAGATTCATTAAAAACTAATAAACTTTAAAATAAACAATGTGAAAACTGTCCTTTGTAGGACAGTTTTTTATTTTTCACTACTTTGTGTGAAAATTATAAACATTCCCAATATCCATAAGGGATTCAGGGTGAAATTTTATTTTTAAAAAGGTGTTTTTTTTCCTGTTTTTTTATTAGTTTTGGCCTGGCACAAAAAATACACACTTATATGAAAAAACAATTATTCATGATGGGAATGCTGGCTCTGTCAGGTATTTCTTTTGCACAAACAGATCAGCTATGGAGCCCGGATTCCAAGAGAACATCTTCCTCTATTTTCGAAAATATGTCAAACATTGATAATCCTCAACTTTACCGCCTGGATATCAATAGTCTGAAAAGCACATTAGCACGGGCACCTAAGAGATTAACAGAAAAATCGGAGATCATCATTTCTTTTCCAGGCTCATCAGGAAAGATGGAGCATTTTAAAGTCACAGAAAATTCAAATTTTGATCCTGAGCTGGCTGCAAAATACCCGGATATTAAATCTTACGTTGGCGAAGGTATTGAAGATCCTGCTTCAACGGTCTATTTCAGTATTTCATCTTTAGGACTCTCCTCTATGGAAATTTACGGAGATAAATCCGCAGTCTTTATTGAGCCTTATACTCAGGACCTGTCAACATATGTCGTATACAAAAAATCAGATAGAAAGGACAGTTTAAATCAATTTGAATGTACAGTACTTGAAACAGCACAAAAAGGAACTTCCAATGCTGCCGTTGCCAAAAATGCCAACGATTCCACACTGAGAACATTCAGGCTGGCACTTTCCTGTACCGGAGAGTATGCTTCTTATTTTGGAGGAACTAAAGCTCAGGCTTTAGCCGCAATGAACAATACCATGACCCGTGTAAACGGCATTTTTGAAAAAGATTTTGCGGCAAGAATGGTTTTGATTGCCAATAATGATGCTGTAATTTATACCAACGGAGCAACCGATCCTTATTCTCCATCCTCTCAGATGGATAACTGGAATCTTCAATTGATGAATACCTTAAATTCGACTATCGGCAATGCCAATTTTGATATCGGACATCTTTTCGGAAGAGATGGCGGCGGAGGTAATGCCGGATGTATAGGATGTATATGCAGTAATGATATGTCGACTTATGTATATCAGGGAATTACTTATCCCAGTGCATATAAAGGAAGCGGATATACTTCCCCGGCCAATGCTATTCCATCAGGAGACACCTTTGACATAGATTATGTTGCCCATGAAATGGGGCATCAGTTCGGAGGGAACCATACATGGTCCTATACTACCCAGACAGATCTGAAGCCGGTTGAACCGGGATCCGGATCTACCATTATGGGATATGCAGGGATTACCAACTATGATATTCAGAAAAATTCAGATCCGTTTTTTCATGCCCTGAGCATTGAGCAGATAACAAATAATATTAAATCAAAAACGTGTTCTGCCAATACATCTACAGGAAATTCGATTCCTACAGCCAATGCCGGAGCGGATTATACAATTCCTAAAAGCACGCCTTTTATACTCACAGGCTCCGGAACGGATGCAGACGGAGATGCTCTTACCTATATCTGGGAACAGATGGATAAAGGAACTTCTTCCCAGACAGGTTCTAATTCCGCAGCTACAGCAACCAAAACAGCAGGGCCTACATTCAGATCCTGGACACCTTCATCTTCACCGGTGAGATATTTTCCAAAAATGTCCTCTGTTTTAGCAGGGGCAACTACCACTGCAGGGACGGAAATAAATGTTGAGGCGCTATCCTCAGTGGCCAGAACTCTGAACTTCAGATTGACAGTCCGGGATAACAGAGCCGGAGGTGCGGGGAATAATTCGGATGATACAAAGATAACTGTTACTGCGGCGGCAGGTCCTTTTACCGTCACTTCACAAAATAATGCCGTTACTTATCCTGGAGGAAGCTCACAGACCGTAACCTGGAATGTAGCCGGAACCACATCGAACGGCATCAATACTGCTAATGTTGATATTCTATGGTCTACTGACAATGGAAATACATGGACTACTCTATTAGCCGGAACTCCAAATGATGGTACACAGGCTGTTACCATTCCAATTGGTTTAACAAATTCAGGAAGGATCATGGTAAAAGGAAGTAATCATATTTTCTTCGATGTGAACAATGCCAATATTTCAGTAACTTCCCCTAATGGAAAATCGATCACTGAAACTTCAGCGGCAGAATCAACTGAAATCAAACTGTATCCAAATCCTGTAAAAGATATCCTGACCCTCTCCAATACCAATTCGGAAGAATATAAGGTCTACGATATGTCCGGTAAACTGGTGAGTGAAGGAAACCTTCAGGGCGGAACCGTCAATGTAAGCAAGCTGGTAAAAGGAACTTATGTGATTCAAATTGAAAAGTTTGCCAAAAGATTCATTAAAAAATAAATGAAATTGAATTAAATTAAATGAGCTGTCTTAACGGGCAGCTTTTTTTATGGGTATTTTTGAATCGCTATTTAAAAATAAAAAACGTAAAATATCATTAAAAATCAATTTATTAATGTAATTAATTTTAAATAAAATATTTTCTTTAAAATAAAATTACAGATATTTGAGTTTTTTAATTTAATTTTATCACCTGATAAAATCCTTTTATTGTACTGTTTACCCAGTTGGTATTGTAGGGATACAACAATCATTTTTATGATTGAAGATCCTGCTGCCTCTATTGATTCTATTTCTTTGATGATATTAGAAAAATCATCTATAGAACCCCACTATCAACCTCTCCGGTTACCATCACTTTATAAAGAAAGCACTTTGACAGATCATTAAAAAGAAATTATGTTTCAAAGAGGTCTCTGAGCATACCGCCCTTCTGATACCTTGTTAAATTTTTAAAATAATTTAAAATTTTTTATATGAAACATTTATTTAAGTACTTCTTTTTTTTATCCGTGACTTTGTTTTCGGTAGCTTGTAGTTCAGACCGGGAAGAAGAAATCAATCCTCCTGGTGACGTTACGACGGTATTCTACAAAAATGCGGATGAACTGGCAGAAACCTATGACCCAGGCGGTGCTGTAAGTGCTGCTGTCAGAAACCAGATTTTCGAATTGTATAAGCAAGGTAAATGGAGTGAGCTGGAAGCTCTTTTTAAAGCCAATAATCTTAATGGCGGATGGCCACCTGCCAATGGCGGCTACAATATTGTTGATGATGTTCCGCTTCAGGCCGGGCAGAAATTTGACAGGTATAGCGGTGCCGTAGGCAGTTATAACGGAACCGGTGTTCCTACTTTGGGAGGAAGCTTTACAAGCCCTATCATCAACGGATATGTTTATACTTTTACTCAAAGAGCTTTAAATCAGACTGAAGACAAATACGATTTTTATTACGAGATTGATGTGCTGAATAATGCCATGCAGTTCAAAACGCAAACAGCGGACATTATTCCATGGTTCGATCAGGCAGGAAAGGGAAAGCAAACGATGTGGAAGATCCCGATCGATATTACAACCGGCTATCAGAAAACATGGAATAAATTGGCAGAAGAAGGATATATAAAAATAACCATCAAAAAGAGCCCCAGCGGAAAATATCCTAACTTAGTAGGCACGGTTATTGAGCCCTAAATAAAATTCAGATGTATTCAATATCAAACAAAATAAGCATTCATAAAAAAGCGCTTACTGCTAAAAGCAGTTTCATCAATGATGAGATGATTCCAGCCGCAGTCACTACATTCACCTGCTGTGATTGCGGCCATGAAAATACCATTGAAATTATTCCCTATAATTCCGGTTTCCCAATTTTACAAATCTATCAGGAAAATAAAGTGCTTTCCAAAAATGAATTGCTAAAAAACGGAATGGTTTCAGAAACGTCCAAAATGATGTCGCACTTTGGTGAGCTAACTGTCAATAATCTGCCAACCTTATATTTTGGAACCGGTTGTTCATCCTGTCACGCAAAATACATCTGTGTGTTCAGCTATGGTGAAAGACAGCCGGGATTGACGGCACTGAACATTTCAGGGATCTGGAAGTATGAAGAATTAGACTAATTTTTGAATGCAGTCAATGAATCTTTTAATTCATTGATTTAAAAACCTGAAAATCCACAATTTTTGAGTTGTGGATTTTTTATTTTCAGCACAATCATCAGCTTGATCCGCAAGATCTGCGAACGCGTTACATTGAGTATAAAAATTATCAGAGAATACGGCTCTATCCTTTCTTCATCAATACATTTTGCATGATAGATTTTACATTTTACAAATCCTTTTCTATCTTTGTGGTAAATAAAAAAATTCATGGATAAAATTGATAGTCTGAACCAAGTAGCAGAATTCCATACTACTTTCCAAGCCCCTATTTTAGATACCCCACAAATTCCTTCTCCCGAAAGATGCAACCTCAGAGTAGAACTTCTGCAGGAAGAGCTGAACGAACTGAAGCAGGCGATTGCTGACAATGATATTGTAGAAATTGCTGATGCGCTTTGTGATTTGCAGTATGTTTTGAGTGGTGCTGTGCTTGAATTCGGACTTGGCAATAAATTTGTAGAACTATTCAACGAGGTTCAGCGTTCCAATATGTCGAAAGCATGCGATAATGAAGAACAGGCAAAGGAAACTGTTGAATTTTACAAAGAAAAGGAGGTAGAGTCTTTTTATGAAAAGTCTGGTGAGAAATTCAATGTATACAGACAGGCTGATCATAAGGTACTAAAAAACAAATACTACTCTCCTGCTGATTTAAAATCAATTATTGAGAAATAAAATATGAAAAAAATTATTACAAATCTTGTTGCCTTTTCAAGCTTATTTTTAGCTGCCCAGCAATTCAGCGCTCAGAAAGTAGTGGTAAACCGTGAGGTTACTACTGAGAAGGATGGAAAAATGCTTTTGGGACATCAGCTGAAAGATCAGTTCTTAAAAGAACCTTATGCAGACTGGTATGTAAAGGAGCATGATGAATATACTCTTGATCAGAAAGCTATTGCTGAACTGAAAAAAGAAAAGATAGGATCTTATGACCTTATTGTTTTCATGGGAACATGGTGTGAGGACAGCCACAGAGACGTTCCGAGACTGATGAGAATCCTGGAGGAAGTTAACTTTCCGGATAGTAAGCTGACCATTATTGCTGTGAACCGTAAAAAAGAATCTCCTACCGGAGACGAAAGCCTTTACAACATCCAGAAAGTTCCTACCATCATTCTGAAAAGGTATGGAAAAGAGGCCGGACGAATTGTAGAAATGCCTACTACAGGCTATATTGAAAGAGATCTGGCTGAGATTCTGAAAAAAAATGATTCTTCTGTCATCAAAGAAATTTTTAAATAGGTTTTGAGAAATTATAAAACAATTCTATCGTTTATTGCAGGCGCAGGAGCCATGGTGCTTCTGTTCTTTGGGCTTAAATCCTGTCTGAATCTGGGAAAAAAGACAGAGCAGTCTGATTATTACATCCTGACCAACCAGATCTCCAAGATGAATAAGATGGTGGTGATGGAGCAGAATACTTCCAGTATGCAGAAGACCAAAATGGGGTATGAAGTATTGGGGAAAGAGGTTTCAAGCAACAGTATCATTACCTATACAAAGACCAATGCCCAGGTTTCCTATGATCTCAATAAAATGAAGATCGAAGTGGATTCGATCAATAAAAAGCTGATCATTACAGAACTTCCTGACGCTGATATCAGAATTACCCCAAGCGTTGAGATCCAGTCTTTAGATGATTCGTTCTTTAACAGAATTTCTGAAAAAGATATTAAAAACGTAACGGCAAAAGCCAAAGAAGCCGCGGTTAAATCTATTGATCAGAATCAGTTAAGAAACGAAGGCCGTAAACAATTAATGGAAAATCTTAATAATATCTTCGTCTTGGCAAAAGCGCTCAATTATACAATAGAAGATCAAACAGGAAAAATAGGTATTCTGGGTCTTTAGCAGCAAATATTTCCGTTTGGCAAAAACTTTGAATGATATATAATGATCAATATTCCTGAAATTAAAAATTTAAAGTTATGAACTCAAAAGGAAACGGCAAAAAAGACGAATCTGCCAACGCTGCAGAGACTAAAAAACAGAATCAGGATTTTCAGAATATTCCTGCCTCATCGAAAAAGACCAACCCGCCTGACATAGATAAAGAAGACATTCAGAAAGCTTCCAAAAATAAGTCAGGAAAAACGGATAATACGAAAGAATAAACAAACCGTAAGACGTAAGAAATTTAAGCGGAGCTTCGCTTAAAGCAGATCATCTTAAAAAATACTTTATCTATCCTTATTTTAATTGAGGAATAAAAAGCGAAAGGTTCTGCCTCCAAGGGGGGCAGAACCTTTCTTCTAACTATCTATATAAGTGAACTGAATTTATCTCTATACAATGGTTGACTTTCCGATCTTTACGTTTTCAAAATTATAATAGGACTTTTCCGAATATCTGATATGATCTGCAATAAAGCTTCCTACTTCTCTGGTAGAATAATATTGCTTGGTATTAAGATCGATAGTCACATACTTATTCTCAATAGCATGCTCTACTGATTGCCTTAACTTATTGGCAGCAGGCTGCAAATTAAGATGATCAAGCATCATGGCAACGCTTAGAATAGACGCAATAGGATTAGCGATTCCTTTTCCTTTTGCCTGAGGATAAGATCCGTGAATAGGCTCAAACAAAGCATTTTTGTCCCCTACGGATGCTGACGGAAGCAATCCGATCGAGCCTCCGATGACACTTGCTTCATCAGAAATAATATCTCCGAACATATTTTCGGTCAGAATAACGTCAAACTGCTTAGGATTAAGAATCAGCTGCATGGCCGCATTGTCGACGAACATATAATCCAGCTGTACTTCCGGATATTCCGGGGCAATTTCCTGACAGATCTTTCTCCACAATCTTGAAGTATCCAGCACATTCGCTTTATCAATGAGGGTCAGCTTTTTGCTTCTTTTTTGGGCTTCCTGAAATGCCATATGGGCAATCGGGAGAAT
This sequence comes from Chryseobacterium sp. UF-290, assembly GCF_058245615.1. NCBI lineage: Bacteria > Pseudomonadati > Bacteroidota > Flavobacteriia > Flavobacteriales > Weeksellaceae > Chryseobacterium > Chryseobacterium sp. UF-290. The sequence continues at coordinate 250,720 of NZ_JBSICB010000006.1, read as the reverse complement.
GTCTTCTCTGCTGTATTGGCATACATCATAAGCATAAGCCCCTTCAGGATCAGTAAACTTTTCCCCAAAATAGATCCCGCTCACCAGCTCCCTGAAGATCTGAATATCCGCTCCTTCAATGATTTCTTTTTTAAGCGGACTCTTTTCGATCAATGAGGCATAGGTTTTCAAAGGGCGGATATTGGCAAATAATCCTAATTCCTTACGAAGTTTTAAAAGTCCCTGTTCCGGTCTTACCTTAGCTTCCGGGTTATTGTCAAAAGCAGGATCACCAATGGCTCCGAAAAGAACCGCATCAGATTCTTTACAGATTTTCAAGGTTTCCTCAGGCAGAGGATCTCCTGTTTTAAAAATAGCTTCAGCGCCGATCAATCCATATTCAAAATGAAATTTATATTGAAAAGCTTCAGCGATTACATCCAGTATTTTAATGCTTTCACTGATGATTTCCGGACCAATTCCATCTCCTGGAAGGACTGCGATTTTAAAATAATTGTTGTTCATTTGTTTTTTGTGTTTTTAGTTCAAATTCTGTGATCGCCTGTTTTTTGCTGATTAAAAAATCAATATCGTCATAGCCGTTTAGTAGGCATATTTTCTTATAAGAATCCAGCTCAAAAGTTTCCGTTATTCCATTAAAGCTTATCGTCTGCAGCTCTACATCTACAGTAATTTCACTTTCAGGATCTTCATTAACTCCTTTTAAAATTTCTTTTAAAAATTCTTCGGAAACTTTTACAGGTAAAAGACCGTTATTCAAGGCATTGCCTTTAAAAATATCGGCAAAATAGCTGGAAACAATCACCTTAAAGCCATAATCCGTCAAAGACCATGCGGCATGCTCACGGCTGCTTCCACATCCGAAATTATTTCCGGCAACCAGAATTTCCCCTTCGAATTTCGGATCATTCAAAACAAAATCAGGATTCGGCTCACCGGTATGAATATTAAACCTCCAGTCTCTGAACAGATTTTCTCCGAAACCTTTCCTGTCTATACTTTTTAAAAATCTTGCAGGAATGATCTGATCCGTATCTATATTTTCCGCCGGCAGAGGAACTGCACGGGATGTTATAAGCACTAATTTTTGCATTTGTTCTTTACTCTGTTTAGTTTAAGCTTTCAAAAGCTGAAATTCTACCTTCTATGGCAGCTTTGGCAGCCGTCAGCGGACTCGCCAGGATTGTTCTTGCCCCTTGTCCCTGTCTGCCTTCAAAATTCCTGTTGGAAGTTGAAACACAGTACTCTCCTTCCGGAATTTTGTCATCATTCATAGCCAGACATGCTGAACAGCCGGGCTGGCGGATCTGGAATCCCGCCTCACTGAAGATCTTATCCAGTCCTTCGTCATAGATCTGTTTTACAACCTGCTGAGATCCCGGTACGATCAACGCTTTTACCGCTTCCGATTTACTTTTCCCTTTAATATATTGGGCTGCGGAACGGAAATCTTCTATCCTCGCGTTGGTACAGCTTCCTATGAAAACATAATTCACTTTGATACTGGAAAGCGGCTGCCCGGCTTCCAACCCCATATATTTCAAGGCTTTTTCTTCTGATTCATTCTGCGGAACCGGGATCGTTTCATGAACTGAAATTCCCATTCCCGGATTGGTTCCGTAAGTAATCATTGGATAAATCTCCGATGCATCGAAGCTAAGCTCTTTATCGAAAACAGCACCTTCGTCAGTTTTTAAAGTGCTCCAATACGCTACTTTTTCATTCCATTCCTCTCCTTTCGGAGCAAATTCTCTTCCTTTTACATACTGAAAAGTCGTTTCGTCAGGGGCAATCATTCCTCCTCTGGCTCCCATTTCAATGCTCATATTACAAACGGTCATTCTCCCTTCCATCGACATTTCTTCAAATACACTTCCGGCATATTCACAGAAGTAACCCGTTCCGCCATCAGTCCCGATCTTTGAAATGATATAAAGGATCACATCCTTAGGCTGAACATTTTCATTAAGTCTACCATTCACGGTAATTCTCATTGATTTTGGCTTATTAAGCAACAGGCACTGACTTGCAAATACCTGCGCTACCTGGCTTGTTCCTATCCCGAATGCGATCGTTCCAAAGGCTCCGTGGGTAGAAGTGTGACTATCTCCGCATACAATGCTCATTCCCGGCTGGGTAATCCCCAATTCAGGGGCAATGATATGAACGATTCCCTGATACTGGTGTCCCAATCCGAACAATTCAATATTGTTTTTTGCACAGTTTTCCGTGAGCTGCTGTACCTGGTTTCTTGATAATTCATCCCTGATCGGCTGCTCCTGGTTAAGGGTGGGCACATTATGATCAGCGGTGGCTACAATCTGTTCCGGTCTGAATATTTCCAGATTTCTTGATTCAAGCTCTGCAAAAGCCTGAGGACTCGTTACCTCATGGATCAGATGCTTGTCGATGTAGATGATCTGCGGACCGTCAGGAACGGTTTCAACAACATGAGCGTCCCAAACCTTATCAAAAAGAGTCTTTTTATTGTTGTTCATTTTTTACTTTATATTGATTACAATCAAACCTATCCTATTTTCCTGTTGAAAGCCTCTATAATAAGGTTCAGATCGTCATTTCCTATTTCTTTTTTAAGATCAGCGATCTTTAAAAATTCCTGATACAGATAATCAAGCTCAGTTTTAGTAACATCATAGCCGATATGCTTGAATCTGTATGCTAATGCTGAGCGCCCGCTTCTGGCTGTAAGGATAATAGAAGAGGCATTTACCCCAACTTCTGCAGGATCTATGATCTCATAGGTTTCCCTGTTTTTAATGACACCATCCTGATGAATTCCTGAGCTGTGCGCAAAGGCATTGGCTCCTACTATCGCTTTATTCGGCTGTACAGACATTCCCATCAGATCAGAGACCATGGTACTCATCTCATTCAGCATTCTGGAATTGATATCCGTATGCAGATGTAAATTCCTATGCTGCTTCAAGATCATAACCACTTCCTCCAAGGCTGTATTTCCTGCTCTTTCTCCCAATCCGTTGATGGTACATTCGATCTGGCGTGCCCCGTTGACGGCTCCGGCAATGGAATTAGCAGTGGCTAATCCAAGGTCATTATGACAATGGCATGATAAAACCGCTTTTTCAATTCCTTTTACATTCTCTTTCAGGTATTTTATCTTCTGTCCGTACTCTTCCGGCAGGCAATACCCTGTTGTATCAGGGATATTCAGTACTGTTGCTCCGGCTTTGATCACCGCCTCGCACACCTGCGCCAGATACGCATTATCAGTTCTGCCCGCATCCTCTGCATAGAATTCCACATCCTCCACATAGCTTTTCGCATATCTTACAGCTTCTGCAGCACGTTCAATAATATCTTCTCTCGTAGAATTGAATTTATACCTGATGTGAGAATCAGAAGTTCCGATCCCCGTATGTATTCTTGGTTTTTTTGCCCATTTCAATGCTTCAGCCGCCGTATCAATATCCTTTTTATGGGCTCTTGTCAGTCCGCATACCTTTGCGTTTCTTACCAATTTTGAAATTTCCGAAACAGATTCAAAATCTCCCGGACTGGAAATAGGAAATCCTGCTTCAATGATATCAACTCCCAAGGCATCAAGCCTTTCGGCAATAACCAGTTTCTGCTCCGTGTTCAGCTTACATCCCGGAACCTGTTCCCCATCTCTCAGTGTGGTATCAAAAATTTCAATTTTTTCGGAATTCATAAATGAAGTTTTTTACTTAATTTTGGTTCAAAACTACAGCTTGCAATATTTTTTCATTTTCACTTTTTCTGAAAATTACAATATTCAACTGTTGAAGAAACACTCATATCTATTTATTAATCAATATTTTAATATTTAAAAATTTACAATGGCAGAATTGCAGAAAGATTTTTTGTTTGTATTGGTAAAGTCATTGACCACCTCGGAAAAACGACAGTTCAGGCTATATGTCAACCGCCTCGGAATCAACGTAGACGCCAAATTCCTCCTGCTTTTTTCTGAAATAGAAAAGATGAAAGAATATGATGAAAGCATCATTATAGAAAAGAAAATATCAACAAAACAACAGCTTTCCAACCTGAAGGCACACCTTTACAAGCAGATTCTGGTGAGTCTCCGTATGAACCCCAGCCATCAGAATTACAGGATCCAGCTTCGGGAACAGCTGGATTTTGCCAATATTCTATACCAGAAAGGACTTTATAAACAGGCTTTAAAAATATTAGATAAAACGAAGCAGACCGCACTGGAACTGGATGAAAAAAGCATTGCATCTGAAATTATAGACCTGGAAAAGGTGATCGAGTCCCAGTTTATTACCCGAAGTATTGAAGGCCGTGCAGATGAGCTTATCCGGGAATCCCGGGAAATAAGCAAGCAGAACCGTTACACAACAAAGCTTTCGAACCTTTCGCTGAAATTATACAGCGAAATGCTTACCCATGGATATGTAAAAAACGATTCGGACCGTGAAAAAGTTCTGGACCTTTTCAACGAAGAAATTAAAAATATCAGTCTGGAAAAGCTGAATTTTACTGAAAAGCTGTGGTACTTTAAAGCCCATGTCTGGAAAAACCAGCTCCTGCAGGATTATAAATATACTTTGAAATACGCCTATCAGTGGGTAGACCTCTTCCATAAAAAACCAGAGATGATCTTCAGCCATCCGGTCTGGTATATCAAAGGAAACACTTATCTGCTTAAGATCCTGTTCCTGTATGGAAATATTGATATTCTGGAGGAACATTTTGCGAGCTTTAACAAGATGGTCAATGCAGAGAACTTTGCCCAGAATGAAAATCTTCAGGCATTGATCTTTCTTACGCACTACAATACCCTCATGAATATCCACTTTGTAAAAGGGGAATTTTTTGCAGGTACAAAGCTTATTCCTGAAGTTGAGCTTAAAATGGAAAAACTCCGGGAACGGATCGATGAGCACCACTTTATGATCCTTTACCTTAAAATGGCAGCAATGTTTTTCGGCAGTAAAATGTTTGAAAAATCGATCGGATATTCTATGAGGATCATCGAATCCAAAGGAAATGTACAGGAAGATTTATTATTCCATACCAGAATCCTGATCTTAATGGCAAAGTATGAGTCCGGAAATGATGAAGATTATGATGAGTTCATCGCTTCTACCTTAAAGTTTGCTAAAAAAATGAAGAAACCTGAAGAGTTTCATTTTGAAAGCATTCAGTTCTTTAAAAACCTTAATAATCAGGTGCTGGATCAAAAACAGAAGGCATTTGAAAATTTTGATAAAAAGCTGGAAGGATTCTCTAAAAATGAATATTACAGACGATCATTATTTTATATCGACATTCACGGATGGATCAAATCTAAAGTCCGGAATGTAGACGTGATTGAAATTATCAAGCAGAAGGTCAAGTATAAAAGAAAGCATTAAGTAAAACAATTCAACAAGCTGTAATTAAGACATTTAATAAAATTCAATTAATGTTAAAATAAAACATCAAAAAAGCTTGTTCTTATAAATAATATTCTCTCGCAGATTGAGCAGATGACATAAAAAAATCTGCCCGATCTGCTCAATCTGTAAGAGAATAGATTCATCTTAAATATTCTGCCTGCAACTCGCTTTATTTCTCGATACTTTGTATAAAATCCAGCGCATTTCTATGACTTATTTTTTCCATCAATTCAGATGAAAATCTGTTTTCAATCTCTTTGTTGATCGCCGGATAAACAGACGCATTGGAATGTTCAGGAAAGAAAAACGGATGGCGTGCCTTGTCCGGATGATTCTTCCAATAGAAATAGTCTGCTCCATAGGCAATATTATTTTCTCCTCCCAGGTCCAGTCCGTATTGAATATGTTCATACAGCCTTTCCGGACGGTCAAGATCGACATAATCCTTGATGAAATTAAGGCCGATCAGCCCTTTTCTTTTGATCACCTCTTTTGCCAGCTCATCAGGAAGGTTCCTGTTATTTTTGTAAATGCTCCTGTAGTTGGAGTGGCTCGCCAGAACAGGAACTGAATAATTCTTCTGATCAATATAATTGAATATATCATAAGCCAGCTGATCACTTGTATGAGCAAGATCAATCGCAATTTTCCTGTCGGCAATATAATCGATCAAAACCTTTCCATCATCTTTCAGACCAGCAGCAGCATTGTTTCCTCCCCCGAAACGGTTTTCTGAATGATGGGTTATTCCGATATAAAAGACTTTCTGTGTATTTTCAATAATGGTTTCAAGGTTTTTGAAACCGGATTCCAGGCTCTGATCTTCGTCACAGAAAGCGGATGCATTTTCAATGGAAGCTATTACTCCTATCCTGTTTTTATTGTCATCATCTTTATAATTTTCCCCATCAAATAAGAAAAAGCTGTCGTTCTTAATAAGGTTTGAAAACAATTTACTCTGCTCCAGTCCGTAAACGGCACTGTTTGTCCCTGTTCCCGCGTACATCGCCATCACCTGAAGCTTTACGTTTCCTTCCTGTAAATAAGGCAGCGAACAGCCCAGCTCTTTATCATCAATGGCTGAACCTGATCCCAGGAGGTAGTATAGTAAATCACAGTGCAGATCAATATTTATGTTACTCATAACGAATTGTAATTTAGATAATTTTATTTGTTAATAGCATTAAGTTTATTGTCAATGAACTCAACGGAACTGTTTTCAAAGACTTCCAGCAACTGAGGGATAAAATCCCCGAATGTTTTATATTTTTTCCGGTCGGAGTTATAGGTTTTCAGCTTTTCTTCCAGTTGTGGAAGGAAAATAAAATTGTTTTTTAAATGGTATTCTTCAAGCTTTTCGGCTCTTTCAAAATCTTTCTGGATTTTTGCAGTCTGGATTTCTCCCAATCTTACCAGGTGCTCTGCAACACAGATCTGATAATCTCCATACCCTCCTGTTTTGATCATCGTTTCCCTGAGTTTTGATTTCTCAAACAGGTCTTGGAATCTTGTAAGACGATCTTTATATTTATATACCTCTTTATTCACAAAAGAATGTCCGAATTCATGAACGCTTAAAAATCTGGCCTGAAACTGATTATTATACCCAAATTGCCCTGGTTTCTCCACCCTCATAAACGGGCTTGCGATCTCATATATATTCCTGGCTCCTGATTTTAATACGACATCCGTAGCAATACCTCTCCCTTCATTATCTTCAATCGGCCACATCATCATAGGAGAAATAAGTATCGTGTACGAATGAAAACCTTCGCCGTAAAACTGTTCCATCGCATTGGTAAACCCAGCCGGAATCTGTTGATTATATTCATGTATTCCTCCATTATAAAAGTCTTTATGATCTTGAAAAAACTGACCAATGTTCTCCTGGATATAGAATTTTGAAAGTTCAGCGAGGTAATTTTTAATCAGATCAGTTGCTTCCCGGTTCTGTTCTCCGGTCAGATTATTGTTATCAAACCTGTACTCATTGATCCATTCAGAAGAAGGAAATTCTTTGTGATACATTAATGGTTTCATCAGAACATCGTTTCCTGAACCGTATTTTTCCATCAGAATATCATTAAGCTTTGCTGTTGAAACAGCAATATTTGAATTTTTCAAATGGTCGTATTTCTGTAAAGCATTCTTAACAACAGGTTGATAAACAGAACATTCTTTTATTTTGTAAAGTTCAAAATCCTTATTGTTCTTTCTGTGCTCTGCCGAAAGAATTTCTGCCAGGAAGTAGGTCTCAATATTTTTATGGTAAGCCACCGAAAATTTGGATCTATTTTTCTGTGAAAACCCCAATGCGAAACTCAGCGAGACAAAAACGACCAGTGCCTTTTTCATTTTTAATATTAATTCTCATTCTAAATATATGCTAATATAGTATTTTATCTAAAAAATGCGTATTTTTGCCTCTTAAAATTTCTTAGTAAACAATGATAAAAATTACACTTCCAGACAATAGTGTCAAAGAATTCGAGGGAGCAGTTACTCCCCTAGATGTGGCAAAATCTATAAGCGAGGGATTGGCTAGAAATACCATTTCCGCAATTGTTAATGACAAACAAGTAGAGACGACCACGCCTATAACCACGGATTCTACGCTACAGCTTTTGACCTGGAACGATGATCTTGGAAAGAAGGCTTTCTGGCATTCTTCTGCCCACCTTTTGGCGCAGGCTATCCTTGAATTTTATCCTGATGCTAAGTTGACCATTGGTCCGGCCATTGAGAACGGATTCTACTATGATGTGGATTTCGGAGATGAAAGCTTATCTGAAAAAGATTTTGAGAAGATCGAAAAAAAGATCCTTGAAAATGCAAAGAAAGGCTCAACGTTCTCTTTATACCCGGTTTCTAAAGAAGATGCTTTAAAGACGTATGCTGATAACCCTTACAAAGTGGAGCTGATCTCTAATCTTAATGATGGAGAAATCACTTTTGTAACCCACGATAACTTTACAGATCTGTGCCGTGGAGGACACATTCCCAATACAGGAATTGTAAAGGCTGTGAAGATCTTAAATGCCGCAGGAGCGTATTGGAGAGGAAATGAAAAGAACCCTCAGCTGACGAGAGTTTACGGTATTTCTTTCCCTAAGCAGAAAGAACTTACTGAATATCTTGAAAGATTAGAAGAAGCTAAAAGAAGAGACCACAGAAAGCTTGGTAAAGAACTTGGAATTTTCGCATTTTCTGAAAAAGTAGGTGCAGGGCTACCACTTTGGCTGCCAAAAGGAACCGCTTTAAGAAGAAAACTGGAAAATTTCCTTTCAGAAGCACAGAAAAAAGGAGGGTATGAATTTGTAATGACTCCTCATATCGGGGCAAAAGAATTGTATGTCACTTCAGGACACTGGGATAAATATGGAGCAGACAGCTTCCAGCCGATCAAAACTCCGAATGAAGGAGAAGAATTCCTTCTAAAACCAATGAACTGTCCTCACCACTGTGAAATTTATAAAACTTCGCAATGGAGCTACAGAGATTTACCAAAAAGATATGCAGAATTCGGTACTGTATACAGATATGAGCAAAGTGGAGAGCTTCACGGATTAACAAGAGTTCGTGGATTTACTCAGGATGATGCTCACCTTTTCTGTACTCCGGATCAGCTTTCCGAAGAATTTGAGAAAGTAATCGATTTAACGCTGTATGTTTTCAAATCATTAGGATTTGAAGATTTTGTGACTCAGGTATCTTTAAGAGATCCTGAAAACAGAGACAAATATATCGGATCTGATGAGAACTGGGAGAAAGCAGAGAGCGCGATCATCAATGCAGCAGAAAAGAAAGGATTAAAAACGGTAATAGAATATGGTGAAGCTGCATTCTACGGTCCTAAGCTTGATTTCATGGTGAAAGATGCATTGGGAAGAAAATGGCAGCTGGGAACCATCCAGGTAGATTACAACTTACCGGAAAGATTTGATCTTCACTATATAGGAAGTGATAATGAAAAGCACAGACCGGTAATGATTCACAGAGCGCCTTTCGGTTCTATGGAGCGTTTTATCGCGATCTTATTAGAAAATACGGCAGGTGATTTTCCGCTGTGGCTGAGCCCGGATCAGTTTATTATTCTACCGATCAGTGAAAAATATGTAGATTATTCAAAAAAAGTTTCACAATTTTTGGAAAATCACGATATTAGCGGTCAGATTGACGACAGAAACGAGAAGACCGGTAAAAAGATCCGTGATGCTGAATTGAAAAAGATCCCTTTCATGCTTGTTGTAGGAGAAAATGAAGAAAAAGAAGGCACAATTTCTGTAAGAAGACGTGGCGAAGGAGATCTTGGAGTGATGAAACTGGAGGATTTCGTTACTTACTTTAAAAAGGAGGCAGCAATTTAATAAGATTAAAAAAATTAAGGTATTGAGAGATTCATAGATTATTAATTTCTAAATTTCTCAATCTTTTAATAGAAAATAGAAAGTTAACCAATAAAATTATAATACAATAGCACAAAGATTTAACAACAGGGGCCCACAGAGACGTCCGGTACAAGAGGACGCTCACTTGATCAACGATAAAATTCGTGTGAGAGAGCTTCGTTTAGTGGGCGATAACGTAGAGCCGGGAGTTTATCCAATCGATAAAGCAAGACAGCTTGCTACAGAACAGGAATTGGATCTTGTAGTAATTTCCGATAAGGCAGAACCATTTATTGCGAGAATATTAGACTATAAAAAGTTTTTATACGAGCAAAAGAAAAAACAGAAGGAACTTAAAGCAAAGCAGGTAAAAGTGGTTGTAAAAGAGATCCGTTTCGGGCCTCAGACTGATGATCACGACTACGAATTCAAGAAAAAGCATGCTGAAAAATTCCTTGAAGAAGGTTCTAAGCTAAAGACCTACGTATTTTTTAAAGGACGTTCAATTATCTTTAAGGACCAGGGAGAAATCTTGCTTTTAAAACTAGCCCAGGAACTGGAGCATGTTGGTAAAGTTGATCAGCTTCCTAAACTTGAAGGGAAAAGGATGATAATGATGATGAGTCCAAAAAAACCGGCAAAATAATTCAATTATTATTTTACATATAAACCTCAAAGTAACTTTGAGGTTTTTTTTATTTTATTGAATTATTATCCTATATCAAGACTCAGGGAAAAATTTCGGCATAGATTTGTTATGATATAAAGATCAATCCATTATTAATAACAAAAAAAGAACCTATGAGCACACTTACATTAAAAGACGGAACAGAGATCTATTACAAAGACTGGGGAAAAGGACAGACGATCTTCTTTCACCACGGATGGCCGCTATCAAGTGATGATTGGGATGCCCAAATGTTTTTCTTCCTGGAACAGGGTTACAGGGTAATTGCCCATGACAGAAGAGGCCATGGAAGGTCTGAGCAGACTCCTTACGGACATGATATGGATACTTACGCATCTGATGTAGCGGAAATCGTTGAAGCACTGGACCTGAAAGATGTCATCCATGTCGGACACTCTACGGGCGGTGGAGAGGTTATCCGATATGTTGCAAAGCATGGTAACGGAAGGGTTGCAAAAGCAGTTCTGGTAAGTGCTGTAACACCGATTATGGTTCAGAATGAAAACAACCCGAACGGAGTTCCTGTTTCTGTGTTTGACGATATCAGGAATAATACGGCTAACCACAGGCAGCAGTTCTTTATTGACATTACCTTCCCTTTTTATGGGTATAACAGAGAAGGAGCCAATGTTTCCGAAGGAATCCAGAGAAACTGGTGGAAACAGGGAATGAACGGCTCTATCAAAGCTCATTATGACTGTATCAAAGCCTTCTCCGAAACAGATTTCACAGAAGATCTTAAGAGTGTGGACATTCCCGTACTGGTGATGCATGGTGAAGATGATCAGATCGTACCGTTTGAAACAACAGGTAAAGTGGCTGCTACTCTGCTTAAAAACGGTAAGCTCATCTCCTATCCCGGGTTTCCTCATGGTATGCCGACTACGGAAGCAGAGACCATCAACAGAGATCTTTTGATTTTTTTTAAGTCGTAGATTTACAGACTAAGAGCCTGTTTTAAATTTAATTGCCAATAATTTTGTCTAATTAATTTAATGCTTTATTTTTTTATTTTCCCGCTGATTTTGCAGATTCAGCAGATCATTATTCCTAAATCAGATCAGCGAGATTTGCAAAATCAGTGAGAAATAATATTTTAATACAAATTTAAGCAGGCTATAAAATACCATAACGATTAATATCGTTAAAAGCTTCAGCCACCAATGCGCAAATCCTTTTTATTTGTGTGTTTGTGACTTGTAAATAAATAGTATTGAGCATCCAAAATGGATGCAGAAGCTGGAATATTTAGAAATCATGATGTGTTTTCTTTACAGCAATTTTAAGTCTGAATATCCATGATTATACTTTCCTTGTCAGGAAGCTTAAAAATCCTTTCAGGTATCACTTTTTTTTCGTAATTTTGCAAACTATTATTCCTAATGTCTTTAGGAAACCATAAACAGATATTGATAACAAAACAATAAAAAAGCAAAACAATGCCAAAATTAAAAACGAAATCAGGTGCTAAGAAACGTTTTGCTCTTACCGGATCCGGTAAGATCAAAAGAAAAAACGCTTACAAAAGCCACATCTTAACTAAGAAAGAAACCAAGCAGAAGAGAAATCTTACTACTACTTCTTACGTAGCTAAAGTGGACGAGAAAAGCGTTCAACGTCAATTAGCAATTAAGTAGTTTTTATAAATCTATATTCGGTTTATAAGAATTCAAAACAAATTCAAAATTTTAACCCTGAAACGGAGCCTATAAGAGTAACATCAGTTGCCGCCCTTTTCAAAAAAACAATTTAAATTATGCCTAGATCAGTAAATGCAGTAGCTTCAAGAGCTCGCAGAAAAAAAATTATTAAGCAAGCTAAAGGTTTTTTCGGTAGAAGAAAGAACGTTTGGACTGTAGCTAAAAACGCGGTAGAAAAAGCAATGCAATATGCTTACCGTGGTAGAAAAGAGAAAAAGAGAAATTTCAGAGCACTTTGGATCACTCGTATCAACGCGGGAACCAGAGAGCATGGAATGTCTTACTCTCAATTTATGGGAGCTCTTAAAAAGAACAACATCGAGCTTAACAGAAAAGTTTTAGCAGATTTAGCAATGAATCACCCTGAAGCTTTCAAAGCTGTTGTAGATCAAGTAAAATAATGTAGAATACTATTTTGTTATCAATATAATCCCGGGTTTTTCCCGGGTTTTTTATTGTATTATATTCAGAGCCTGTTTAAATTTAATTGCTAATCATTTTGTCTAATTAATTTAATGCTTTATTTTTTATTTTCCCGCTGATTTGGCCGATTCAGCAGATCATTATTCGTAAATCGAATCAGCGAGATTTGCAAAATCAGCGAGAAATAATATTTTAATACAAATTTAAACAGGCTCTCAGCATTTAAGAATCTGTGTATTGGCATTCCTGCCAGTGATATTCAAATTATTAGTCATAAGAAGGTTAGAAAGTAATAATTTTTATGAATTTATCTGAATTGCTATTTAATCCCAACAATTTATGGCCTAATCTGAAAAGCGAAGAAAAAAATAAACAAATTTCTCCGATCAGATGAGTGTCAGACTGTTATAATGATAAATTGTATAATAAGATATATTATTATTGAAAAACTAATTAAAACGGCGTAAATAGCTCATAATTAATAACAAATAATCCCGATTTATTATTATATTAGCAATCAATTAACAGTATAACAAAAATGAAAAGAATTGCGGCTTTTTTGTTGGCTTCTGTTGCAGTACAAAGCATTGCTGCACAGAGTTTTATTCAGGCTTACAAAGACCGGTCGGATATGGTTTCTCAGGCCAATATCAACACAAATCTCCAGGAGTTTGCCGGTTTTGGAATAAAAGAGACAGGAACCACAGCTAATAACAATGCTTTGGACTGGCTTAAAACTAAATATCTGTCTTACGGATATGCTGCGAATGAAATGACAGAAGACTCTTTCACTTATAATAATAGCAGCTCAAAGAATCTGATCATTACCAAGACAGGAACCTTATATCCTGACAAGTATGTTATTATCTGCGGGCATTATGATACCATTGGCGGGCCCGGAGTTAGCGATAACGGGAGCGGAACTTCCATTATCCTGGAGGCAGCAAGAATATTGAAAGATGTTCCCACTGAGTATTCCATAAAGTTCATTCATTTTTCAGGAGAGGAGCAGGGACTCGTCGGCAGCCTGCATTATGTAAACAATGTGGCTTATGAAGGAGGCATCCGTAAATTGGATATAAAGCTTGTTTTAAATATTGATCAGGTAGGAGGACTCATAGGTAACACCAATGATACAATTATATGTGAAAAAGATATAGCAGGAATGTCCGCCAATAATGCGCCTTCTGCTACAATTACCCAGGAGTTGGCTACATGTACGGGCCTCTACTCTCCTCTTCAGTCCTTTATTTCTAATGCCTATGCTTCTGATTATATGCCATTTGAGGCCAAAGGATATGTTATTACCGGATTTTATGAATATACGAGAAGTTATAATGAGCATAGCCCGGCAGATACCTACGCCAATATTGATCCGGTATATGTTTTTAATGTAGGCAAAGCTGCGGTAGGCGCCTTACAGCATTTTGCGGTTGCCACTACAGTCAACAATCTTTTAAGTACCCATGATGCATCTGTACAGCATTCACCGGAAGCCATCAGAATTTATCCTAACCCGGCAAAAGACATTATTACCATTGAATTTCCGCAAAGAGCTAAACCGTCTTTTAAAATTGAAATTAATGATATGGCCGGAAATCTAGTATTAAATGCTGAAAATCAGGAAAAAATAAATACTTCAGCTCTTAAAAGCGGAGTCTATATGGTTACGATAAAGACAGATAAGGGAAATACAACCAGAAAAATAATTATTGAAAAATAAATATATAGCATCCGGAATATACGATCACAGTATATTCTATAAAAGTATACAGATACCATAATATATCATAAAAAATGAAAAAAATCGCTGCTTTTTTGTTGACTTCCATAGCTTTACATAATATTGGAGCCCAGACTTTTATCCAAGCTTATCAGGACAGGGCTGATATGGTGACTCAAACCAATATTACGACCTATCTTCAGGAATTTGCCAATTTAGGGGTAAAAACTACCGGTTCACAAGCTAATGCGGACGCATTGACATGGCTTAAAAATAAATATATTTCTTACGGCTATTCAGCCAGCCAGATCGTGGAGGATCCTTTCAGTTATGGGGCCAATGGCTCTAAAAATTTAATCATTACAAAAACAGGAACAGTGTATCCTGATAAGTATGTGATCATCTGTGGGCATTTTGACAGTATTAACGGTGTGGGCGTGAATGATAACGGAAGCGGAACTTCCATCATCCTTGAAGCGGCAAGAATTATGAAAGATGTTCCCACGGAATACTCCATAAAGTTCATTCATTTTTCCGGGGAAGAGCAAGGTCTTATCGGTAGTTTCCACTACGTAAATTCGGTAGTTTATCAGGGAAGCAACCGCATGCTGGACATAAAACTGGTCTTTAATCTTGACCAGGTAGGCGGTGTGATGGGCAATAACAATAATACGGTCTACTGTGATCAGGATATGGGAGGCCTTTCTTCAAATAATGCCGCTTCCGCGGTAGTAACCCAGGAGCTGAGAAACTGTACTGCTCTGTATTCTCCTCTTCAGACTGCTGTAGATCCTGCAGAGAATACCGATTACATTCCTTTTGAACAAAAAGGAGAAGTGATCACCGGTTTTTTTGAAAGAATAAGAAGTACCTATCCGCACACTACACAGGATACTTTTGCCAATACAGATCCTGTATATATCTATAATATAGGAAAAGCGTCTTTAGGGGCATTACAGCATTTTGCCGTTGCCAACAGTACACTGGGTACTCATGAAGCTGTTGTAAAAAATTCTCTGGAAAACTTAAAAATATATCCCAATCCTGTAAAAGATGTTATCAATATTGAGCTTCCGGATTCCAGTATAAGAAAGTTCAGTTTTGAATTAACCGATTTCTCGGGACGGTCTTTATTTATTAAAAAAGATAATGAAACAAAGATCAATGTTTCCGGATTGGAAAACGGGGCCTATATCGGGGTTATAAAAGCAGGTGATAAGACCGTGGTAAGAAAAGTTCTGATCGAGAGATAACTTTTAATAGCCCAATAAAAACATTTTACTGAAACCTTTGAATTATTTTCAAAGGTTTTTTAAATTATAAAAAACCAGGGAAAGCATATCGTTTTATTAAAGTAATAGTTAATGTTTTAATATATTTTCAAAACATTAAACACTTTATTGTGATTTATTTACTACATTCGCATTACCCAAATAATATAAACAATATGAAAAAACTTACCACATTGCTGTGTACCTCACTGATCATGCAGAGTATCAGCGCACAGACTTTTATCCAGGCTTATAAGAACAGAGCTGATCTGGTTACCCAGGCCAATATCACCACCAATCTTCAGGAGTTTGCCAATTTAGGAGTGAAGACTACCGGTTCACAAGCCAATGCCAATACTTTAAACTGGATCAAGAACAAATATATCTCTTACGGATATACGGCCGGCCAGATTGAAGAAAGTCCCTTTAGCTTCGGATCGACCAGTTCAAAGAATCTGATCATCACCAAAACCGGAACCCTCTATCCCAACAAATATGTAATTATATGCGGACATTTTGATACCATCTATGGTCCGGGCGTAAATGATAACGGCAGCGGTACTTCCATCATCTTAGAAGCAGCAAGAATATTAAAGAATGTCCCTACTGAATATTCCATAAAGTTCATTCATTTTTCCGGGGAAGAGCAAGGACTCAGAGGCAGCAGCCATTACGTCAATAATGTGGTGTATCAGGGAGGAGTTCGTAAGTTGGATATAAAGCTGGTTTTTAATCTTGATCAGGTAGGTGGCGTAAAGGGGAATAATAATAACACCGTATACTGTGATGAAGATCAGGGAGGACTTTCTTCAAACAATGCAGCCTCTGCTGCAGTAACACAACAGCTGAGAAACTGTACGGCACTCTACTCTCCCCTTCAGACGGCTGTAGATCCTGCTGCAGATACCGATTATATTCCTTTTGAGCAAAAAGGGGAAGTAATCACCGGCTTTTTTGAAAGAATAAGAAGCACCTATCCTCATACCACAAAAGATACTTTTGCCAATGTAGATCCTGTATATGTTTACAATATCGGAAAAGCTACGGTGGGAGCATTACAGCATTTTGCCGTTGCTGCCACCACATCCGGAACAGCTAAAAATGCATCAAAGAGCGCTTTGGATATGGCGAAGATCTACCCTAACCCTGCAAGCAGCATTTTAAATATTGAGCTACCGGATGCCAAAGACACCGATTTCAGTTTTGAAATGACTAATTCAGCAGGAAGATCTATGCTTAAAGTAAACAACGAAACAAAGATCAATGTTTCCACGTTGGAAAACGGAGTTTATATCGGAGTATTGAAAGCCGGTGACCAGACCCTCGTAAAGAATATTCTGATAGAGAAATAAAAGTAACAATTATGAAAAAAGGCTTTCTCACATTTGAGAAAGCCTTTTTATTTTTATGGCGCAAAGTCTATGAGCCTGTTTAAATTTAATTGCTAATAATTTATCTCTGATAAAATTTATATTAAACACTTATCATGTATTTCAAAGGTTTATCTGTTTCTGTTTCGAAGGACTTTTTCTATATCTTCCAACGAAAATCCTTTCGCTTTCAATAAGATCAGGAAATGATAAAGCAGATCGGCTGCTTCATTTTTGAAGAGATCTTCATCATGATCCTTGGCTTCAATCACGAGTTCTACCGCTTCCTCTCCTACTTTTTGAGCAACCTTATTGATTCCCCGGCTGTATAGTGAATAGGTATAGGAATCTTCTGCTTTGCTGTCGATCCTTTGGGATACCTTTTCTTCCAGCTCATATAAAAAGCCTTTTGAATCCTTTTGTCCGAAGCAGCTAAAGCTTCCGGTATGGCACACCACATTTCTGGGTACAGCTTTGATTAAAACCGTATCCTGATCACAGTCTGTATCTATGCTTTTGACCGTTAAAAAATTACTCGACTCCTCTCCTTTGGTCCACAGCCTGTTTTTGGAACGGCTGAAAAAAGTAACTCTTCCTTCTTTTTTTGTCTTTTCAAAAGCTTCTTCATTCATATAACCTAACATTAAAACCTGCAGGGTTCTGTCATCCTGAATAATTACAGGAACAAGGCCATTATCTTTATTAAAATCAATATTCATCGTATTTCTACATTTTGTGTTTTTAACTGTTGCTTTAATTCCTGAATGCTTAATTCTCCAAAATGAAAAATGCTGGCTGCCAATGCTCCTGTAGCTTTTGTCTCATTGAATGCTTTAATAAAATCGGCAACGGTTCCTGCTCCTCCGGAAGCGATCACCGGAATGCTGATATTTTCCGAAACAAGCTTTGTGACCCGGAGATCAAAACCGCTTTTTGTTCCGTCCCCATCCATAGAAGTCAAAAGGATTTCACCGGCTCCCAATGAAGTGGCTTTTTTTGCCCACTCCAAAGTATTCAGGTCAGTTGCCTGTTTTCCGCCTTTAATGTGAACAAGATCTGAATTCCCTACCCGTTTTGTATCAATGGCGACTACAACACACTGACTTCCGAATTCTTTTGCCAGCTCAGAGATCAGCTGCGGATCTTTTACCGCAGAAGAATTGACACTGATCTTATCCGCACCGGCTTCCAGAAGCCTTCTCACATCCTCAACCGTAGAAATTCCACCTCCTACGGTAAACGGAATGCTAAGTTCCTTTGCAATGTCCTTTACCAGCCCCACAAATGTTTTCCTGTTTTCAAGAGTCGCCGTAATATCGAGAAAGACAAGCTCATCAGCTCCTTCCTGTTCATATTTTTTGGCCAGTTCCACAGGATCTCCGGCATTCTTAAGGTCTTCAAAATTGATTCCCTTTACCGTACATCCGTCTTTGATATCCAGACATGGAATAATTCTTTTTTTAAGCATTTTCAATGAAATTTTGAAGTTGTTGTAAGCTTATTCTGCCTTCATAAATAGCTTTTCCTATAATAGCTCCGGAACATCCGATATCTTTCATTTTATAGACATCTTTGATGCCTGAGATTCCGCCGCTCGCTGTCAGCTGCACTGCCGTTTTATATAAAATCTCAATATACAGGCCTGTGGAAGGACCTTCCAGCATTCCATCCTTTGAAATATCAGTACATATCGCAGCTTGAACTCCTTTTTCCTGATAATGGAGAATGAAGTCAACAACATCTCTGTCACTGCCTTCCTGCCAGCCTGAAGTCCTGATCTTCCGGTCTTCAAAATCTGCTCCCAGAATGATCTTATCAGCACCATATCTTTCAATGGCTTGATAACAAAACTCCGGGTCCTGAACGGCTATGCTTCCCAACGTGATCTGCCTGGCTCCGGAATCAAATGCTGTTTCTATATCCTGCCGGGTTTTTAAACCACCTCCAAAATCAATATGCAATGAAGTCGATCTGGCAATTTCCTCCAAAACTTTCTGATTCACAATATGTTTTGATTTTGCTCCATCGAGGTCCACCAGGTGAAGAAAGCGAATTCCAAAGCTTTCAAACTCTTTCGCCACTTCTACAGGGTCTTCATTGTATATTTTTTTTGTACTGTAATCTCCTTTTGAAAGACGGACACATTTGCCGTCTATAATATCAATTGCCGGAATAATTTTCATTCGTCTATTTTTTAGGTTGCCGTCTTCTGCGGTTATTATTTTTGTTGATTGAAATGCCTTGATTTATGCTATTTCTGTAAAATACATCATAGGCATTCCATCATGAAAGGTTGATAAAGTTGCTCAATATAAGATTGCCCACACTTCCCGATTTTTCCGGGTGAAACTGCACAGCATGGAAATTATCTTTCTGCAGGGAAGCACTGAAAGGTAGGATATAATCACAAACAGAAGTCGTGTAGTCTGACAGTTCGCAATAATAGCTGTGCACAAAGTAGACATCACTTTCCCGCCTGATCCCGGAGAGCACCGGAGAATCCTGTCCTGAAACTGTATTCCAGCCCATATGAGGAACCAGATCCTGTGGTGGAAACTTTCTGACCCTGATATCAAATATCCCCATTCCTTCAGTATTTCCTTCTTCATTATGCTTACACATCAGCTGCATTCCCAGACATATTCCCAAAACAGGCTGCTTCAAGCCTGGAATAAGTGCATCAAGTCCTTTTTCCTTTAACAGTTTCATGGTAGATGATGCCTCACCCACACCAGGGAATATCACCTTATCAGCTTTTATAATCAGTTCCGGATCATCCGTGATGACAGAATTTACTTTCAACCTGTCCAAAGCATTCTGAACAGAATTGACATTTCCTCCATTATATTTTATTATTGCTATCATAGTTTTAAAATAATTGAATAGTTTACTTCAGCCTGAAGCTGATACAGCTGATTTTAAATCAGAATCCAATCAGCAGTTTCTAACTTCTAATGTCTAATGTCTAATTTCTAATTGCTACATATTCATAAACTCCCCTTTGTAGAAGGCAGACTGTAATTAGCATCCGATTGGTTGACAGCCATTTTCATCGCTTTTGCAAATGCTTTGAAAACAGATTCTATTTTGTGGTGCTCGTTATCCCCTTCTGCTTTGATATTCAGATTGGATTTTGAGGAGTCTGTAAAAGATTTAAAGAAGTGGAAGAACATTTCTGTAGGCACATCACCGATTTTCTCTCTTTTAAATTCAGCATCCCAAACCAGCCACGGCCTGCCCCCGAAATCGATGGCGACCTGAGACAGACAGTCATCCATTGGAAGCAGAAAACCATATCTTTCAATTCCTTTTTTCTTTCCTAAAGCCTTTATAACAGCTTCTCCCAGCACAATCCCCGCATCTTCTATCGTGTGGTGCTCATCTACCGCAAGGTCACCATTCACTTTTACGGTAAGATCCATATTTCCGTGTCTGGCGATCTGATCAAGCATATGGTCAAAGAAATGAAGCCCTGTTGAAATTTCAGATTTCCCGCTTCCGTCAATATTCACTTCAATCGAGATTTCTGTTTCATTGGTCTTTCTGTATACTTTTGCCTTCCTCATTCCGCTCTTTAAAAACTGATAAATCTCTGCCCATGATGTTGTGGTAAACTCTGCTTTTTCATTAAAGTTTTTATTTAGAAAAATAGATTTAGCACCCATGTTTTTAGCCAATTGAACATCTGTAATTCTATCACCAATTACATAAGAATTTTCAAGATCATAATTCCCGTAAATATATTTTGCCAGCATGCCGACCCCGGGTTTGCGTGTTGGCAGATTTTCATGTTCAAAGCTTTTATCAATTAAAATATCACTGAAGATGATGCCTTCATTTTCGAAGGCTTTCAGCATCTTTTCGTGAGGCTTAATGAAATCTTCAAAAGGCAAGCTTTCCGTTCCCAGTCCATCCTGATTGGTCACCATCACCAATTCATAATCAAGCTCGCCGGCAATCTTTGAAAGATTTTGAAAGACTCCCGGATAGAACTCCAGCTTTTCCAGCGAATCCACCTGAAAATCTGTAGAAGGTTCGATGATCAATGTTCCGTCCCGGTCTATAAAAAGGACTTTTTTCATATTGACAGGCTTTTTAAAAGATTAATAAGTTTTTCATTTTCCTGCCGGTTTCCTATATTGATTCTGATGCATCCCTGGATCGCAGGGTCTCTTCGGCTTGTCAGAATTTCCTTTTCCAGCATCTTTCCATATACCTGTTCCACATCTTTCATTTTAATTAAAAAGAAGTTGGCATCCGTCGGAAAGACTTTTTCAATACAATCAATATCTTTAAACTGTTCCTGGAGCCATATTCTTTCTGTGAGGATACGGTTTACGTTTTCTTTAAGTTTATTTTCGTCATCCAGAGTCTTCAGGATCAGTTCCTGGCTCAATACATTCACATTATAAGGAGCTTTTACAGTGTTGATCAGAGTGATGATCTCTTCAGAGGAATAAGCGGTACCTACTCGTGCGCCTGCAATTCCCCAGGCTTTGGAAAATGTCTGAAGAACAATCAGGTTCGGATATTGATCCAGCAGCTCCAGACTTGATCTTTTCCCGGAGAATTCAATATAGGCTTCATCTACGACAACAATTCCGTTAAAATTCTGAAGATAAAATTCAATATCCTCTATACTATTCCCTGTTGGGTTATTGGGAGAGCATAGAAAGAAAACCTTTACAGATCCATCTTTTACATTATTTAAAAAATCATCTTTTACAATACCAAAATTCTCATCCAGATGAAGCTGTACAACTTTATTTTCATTGATGGCAGCATAAAAACCATACATGGCAAAGGAAGGATTCATCATCAGGATGGAATCTTTTTTAGGTTCGCAGAAAATTTTAATGATCAGATCAATAAGTTCGTCACTGCCATTTCCTATAGCAATCTGTGATGGTAATATATTTTTAAGTTCGGCTAATCTGTTTTTAAGCTTTTTCTGTGTAGAGTCCGGATAGCGGTTGCATTCCCCGAAAGGGCTTTCATTGGCATCCAAAAATACCGGAGCACTGAATTCATTATGATCCCTGAAGCTTATATAAGGCTGTAGTTTTAAAATATTTTCTCTTACTAAGGTATTGATCGTATTGTTTTTCATTGTATTATTTTAATCGTATTGATACTGCGTTTTTGTGGGCAAACAGGCCTTCTGCCTCTGCCATTGTTTCTATTGTTTTTCCTAAATTCCGAAGGCCGTCTTTTGAAAGGTGCTGAAACGTAATCTTTTTTACAAAGCTGTCCAGAGACACTCCGCTATAATTCTTTGCATAGGCATTGGTAGGCAGCGTGTGATTGGTTCCGCTGGCATAGTCTCCGGCACTCTCGCAGGAGTAATTTCCCAGAAAAACAGAACCGGCGTTCCGGATCAGCTGAATATATTCCTCAAAATCTTTTATTGCCAGAATAAGGTGCTCCGGGGCGTAAAGATTGCTGAACCCAAGAGCTTCTTCAAGAGTTTCTATCAGAATGAACGAGCTGTTTTCCAATGCGGATTCTGCAATTTCATTCCTTGGTAAATCTCTGACTTGCTGTCCAACAGCCTCGATCGTCTCATTAAAGACTTTAATATCCGTTGTGATGAAAATTACCTGACTGTCATTACCGTGCTCTGCCTGTGAAAGAAGATCTGCTGCGCAGAATTCAGGAACAGCCTGTTTATCTGCGATCACAAGGACTTCGCTCGGACCTGCCGGCATATCGATAGCCACTCCATAGCGCTGGGCATATTCTTTGGCAGCTACCACAAACTGATTTCCGGGTCCAAAGATCTTATTTACTGCCGGAATACTTGCTGTTCCCAAGGTCATTGCTGCAACCGCCTGTGCTCCTCCGGTTTTATAAATCGCAGAAACTCCGCAGAGCTTCGCCGCATATAAAATAGCCGGATTGACATTCCCATCCTTATCCGGCGGTGTACAAAGAATGATTTCTTTACATCCTGCCAGGTTCGCAGGTACAGCCAGCATCAACACCGTTGAGAATAATGGAGCTGTTCCTCCCGGAATATAAATACCCACCTTTTCTACTGCCCGGTTTTCTCTCCAGCAAATAACTCCTTTTGTGGTTTCAATCTTTTGGATTTCTGTACGCTGTGATTCATGAAATCTGGCAATATTTTCTTTTGCCTGCCGGATCGCTTTTTTCAGATCAGCTTTTATCTGGTTTTCAGCAGATTCAATCTCAGTTTCAGACACAACAATGCTTTTTGTTTCTGCGTTATCGAATTTCTTGTTGAATGCTATCAAAGCTTTATCTCCGTTCTTTTCAACTTTTGCAAAAATATCTCTGATAAGGCCTGAAATCTCTTCCTGTTTGAAAACCGGTCGCTTTACCAGGTCAGCCCATGTTTCTTTCTTCGGATATCTGTATATTTTCATTTGTATTATTTTTTCTTAGTGCAGGACAATTTTTCTTAAACCATTAAGGTTCCTTTAAGTCTTTATAAGTGATTAAGGATCATGAAAATCATAGGATTCTATTTCTTCAACAATATTCTTTATCCACTCTTGATCTATCCTTTGATCAGTACCTAATTTTTCTTAATTTCTTAATTTCTTAATTTCTTAATTTCTTAATTTCTTAATTTCTTAATTTCTTTTACACATTTATTATTCTTTGTCACCCGTTAAATTATTTTTAAATGACCATTTTATCAATGGGGATGATTAAAATATCCTGGGCTCCGTTTTCTTTGAGTTCATCAATAACTTCCCAGAACCTTTCTTCATCGATGACGGAATGAATACTGCTCCAGTCCTTTTCTGCCAATGGAATAACTGTTGGGCTTTTCAGTACCGGAAGAACATCAGCTACCTTTTGAATGTTATCGTTGGGAACATTCATCAGAATATATTTTGAGTTCTTCGCTTTTAAAACGGCTTTGATCCTGAACAGAAATTTTTCGAGAATGGTTGCTTTTTCCGGAGAAAGCTGAGGCGTTTGAGCAAGCACCGCTTCTGACTTCAGTAATGTAACCGTTTCTCTTAATCCGTTTTTAAATAAAGTACTTCCCGAGCTTACAATATCACAGATTCCGTCTGCCAGTCCGATATTGGGGGCTATTTCCACAGAGCCGGAAATGACATGAATATCTGATGTGATTCCTTTTTTGTCCAGAAAATTTTTAAGGGTATTCGGATAAGAAGTGGCAATTTTTTTGCCTTGAAAATAAGCAGGATCGTCGGTTTCAACTTCCTTGGGAACAGCGATGGAAACACGGCATTTTGAAAATCCAAGCTTCTCTATGATCTGAATGTTTTTTTGTTTTTCAATCAAAAGATTTTCGCCTACGATGGCAACATCCACGACTCCGTCTTCAAGATATTGCGGGATATCGGAATTCCGGAGATACATAATTTCCATAGGAAAGTTGTCTACAGAAACTTTAAGCTGGTCTTTTCCGTTGTTGACAAATATTCCGCAGTCTTTGAGAAGCTGTAAGGATTCTTCGTAAAGCCGGCCGCTTTTTTGGATCGCAATTTTTAATTTACTCATTTCGTATTTTTTGGGTCCGAGTAAATAAAAAACTGATCTGTTGAAGATTTCTAAGGAGAATTCAGAAAACAAAAAAACCGTCTATTTACTCAGACGGTTTTAATTATTTTTGATTTTAGCACAAACATATATCAATCAATTCCGCCTAACAGAGATGATGATGATAATGATGTAATGCTAAAAATATTGGTTTCATTGTATTGAATTATGATGCAAATGTAGGATTTATTTTTAATATTCAAAGTTTTTTCAGATAATTTTTTGATAAAGGTCCATCAATTCTTTTGCGATCGGTTCATCATTGAACTTCTGAACAAACTCAAAACCCTTTTCTGCACGGCGTTTTCTTTCGGATTCATTTTCCCATAGAAATCTGATCTTTGCTCTGATATCAAGATCATTATCCGGGGCGATATACACGGAGTCATTTCCTCCCGCCTCAGGCAGGCAGCTTGTATTGCTTGTCACCACCACGGTACTCGAAAAAAGAGCTTCAATAATGGGAATTCCGAAACCTTCAAAGAAGCTTGGGTAGACAAAAATATCGGCCAGCTTATAGATCACGGCCAGCTCATCCATAGAAACCCCTTCCAGAAATACAACCTGCTTTTCCATCTTATTTTTTTTAAGATAGCTTGCAATTTTCTGATAATATTTCGTCTTTCTTCCTACAACAACCAATGGAATTTCTGTTCCGTTAATCGATTTTACAACATTCAAAAGATTTTTCCGGTCTTCGATGGTTCCCACATTCAGGATGAATCTTTCAGGAAGCTTGTACTTATCTTTCGTTGCCGCCATAAGTTCGGGAGCCTGCTGTTCTTTAAATGCATGATGGCATCCCTGATAGATCACCTCGATCTTGCTTTCAGGAACATGTAAATATTGAATGATATCTCTTTTGGTCTGCTCTGAGATTGCAATGATCTTATCTGCCAGCTCAGCCGCCTTTTTAAACTTCCAGAAGTGTATTTTTCTGTCAAAGAAAGAATAATACTGCGGATATCTTATAAAGATCAGATCATGAATCGTAACGACCTTTTTAATCGGTGTTTTATTCCATTTTAAAGGTAATTCTCCTGACAGGCCATGAAAAATATCGGCTCCCTGTTTCTGGGCATCCTTCCCCATTTTAAACTGACGGGAGAAGTTTCCTTTTGAGGTTTGGACAAACTTCACATTGGGATGTGCAAGAATATCCTTTCCGCGCTCAGATCTGTTCTTATTGAGCAGCAGGTATTCATGATCCGGTTCGTATTCAGAAAGAATTCTCACAAGATCCCTTGAATAGTTGCCCAGGCCGGACGTATTATGGAAAAAACGTTTTGCGTCAAAGGCAATTTTCATATGTATCTGTTTATTTTTATTATAAGGCTATATGCAATCATCATTTTTCACCCGTATTTTGTTGAGCAGGAAATGCCGCAGATGATGGTTTTATCGCTGTATCTGCTTTTGAAATTCCTGAAACGTACCAAATGTCTGGCCCTTCTCTTTCAGCCATCCCACCAATGAATCGAACCTTTCTACCATATCTTTTCCTGAATTCTTTACCGTAAAGCCGGGAAGCTTAAAGGCTGCATCCCTGATCTCCGCAAATTCCCACGGATGGAAATAAATATTGAGATATTTATCCTGTTTCAACGTATCGGAAGCCAGTTTTTTATAAAATGACAGAGGAAAGTTATGAAAGCTCAGCCAGAATAAAGGAATTCTGAAATTAGGAGACACTGATGCCGGAACCTGGATTACATTTCCTTCTTTGTAGTAGGTTCTTGATACTTTTAAATTATTATACCTTCCGGGTAAAAATGTAGGATTGATAGAGGAATTGTAGGAATATCCTGCCTTTTCAACCTCTTTTTCATCCACAGGCATCATTCTTGGCATTCTCAGTCCTGTTACTTTCGTGGAGAATAATTCTTCCAGTTTCTCCCGTGATTCTTTCAGATGTCTGTCTTCAAATTCTGAATGAAACCATGTATGGGAAGCCAGCTCATGCCCTTCCTTTAATAACCTTTCGATAAGGTGTTTACTGTTTTCTGCAAAGACTACCGTAGAAAAAAAAGTAGCTTTGGCGTTATGTTTTTTAAGGATATCCAGTATCCTTTCTAATCCGGTCTGCGAAATTGAAATTTGCTTTTCAAAGGGAATCTTACCCTTATATTCTAATGGCATATCAAATTCTTCAATGTCAAAACTCAATAAAACCATTCTAAAAATTTTTGTTTTTAATAATATAATT
Organism: Chryseobacterium sp. UF-290; assembly: GCF_058245615.1. Lineage (NCBI taxonomy): Bacteria > Pseudomonadati > Bacteroidota > Flavobacteriia > Flavobacteriales > Weeksellaceae > Chryseobacterium > Chryseobacterium sp. UF-290. The sequence goes on along the minus strand of NZ_JBSICB010000006.1, from coordinate 223,998 downwards.
AGGTCTGTCTTTCACCTGTTTGAATATTTTGCCTAAATAAATTCCCATAATCCCCATAATAATCAGCTGCAGCCCTCCAAAGAAGACAATAGTCATAATCAATGAGGCCCAACCTGATATCTCTGTTTTTGCAATAAATGAATGAATGACATACACCCCATACCCGATAATGGAAATAGCGGAAAATAAAAACCCTAAATAAGCCGCCAGATAAAGGGGTTTCACACTGAAAGCTGTGATCCCTGTAAAGGCGAAGGTAAACATCTTTTTAAGATTATAGCTGCTTTGTCCATATAATCTTTCATGAGCCTTGAAGTCAATTCCGGTTTGCCTGAATCCCATCCAGCTTGTCAGCCCTCTCAAAAACAGATCATCTTCATTGAACGTTCGTATTACTTCCACAGCACTGGCATCCATCAACCTGAAATCTGATCCTCCCCCTTTCGTCAGATTAACATCTGATAAGCTTGATAACAGTTTATAGAAAAGATCGGATGTCTTTCTTTTGAAATAAGAAATTTCTTTGGGATAGGTCCTGATCGTAAAGACGATATCATAGCCCTCCTCCCATTTTTCTATCATCTCAGGAATCAGTTCAGGCGGATGCTGGAGATCTCCATCCATAGAAATGACAGCGTTTCCGTGGGCATTGTCCATTCCGGCTTTTACTGCAGGCTGATGTCCGAAGTTTCTTGAGAATTCAATGAATTTCACTTCTTCATACTGACTGGAAAGTTCTTCCAGTTTCTGCTGGGTATTGTCACGGCTGCCATCATTTACAAATATGATTTCAAAATCATAGTGATGCAGGCCATCAAAAACTTCTTTGATCTTCTGATGGATCATAGCAACGTTTCCTTCTTCGTTATAGGCAGGAATTACAATTGAAATTTTCTTCATATGCACTAATTCAGGCTGTAATTTTTCTCAAAATCTTTCGTTAAAAGTTCATACGTCACTCTCAACCAGATCACAATACAAGGTACTGCTTTTAATGAATATTTGATAATATAATTCTCTTTTACAAATTTTGGAAAAAGATCCGAAGTGGAAAAACAGGTGAAAATAATGACAAATACCAGTAATCCGGTGATGAGCGGCGTTCTTTCCTTCTGAAGGAAAAACCATATCAGTACTCCCACTACTGCAATGATGTAGGTTGGAGATTCTGAACTGGAGCTGAACAATACCAGAAACAGTAAAGTTGAAGCTAATATCATCAACTGGAAAGCATAATGCTTATATTGCTTTATTCTGATATATGGAAGCGCAAAAAGCGGTAATCCAAAGGCCAGGAAAACAAGATTGGAAATGGAAGCGTCGCCTAGAATTCTTCTGACAAACCCCATTAATGAGATATCCTGCATATTTCCCAATACCTGATTTTCATTGTTCTTCTCTACAATAGACTGAAACCAGTCCGAGTAACACTGGATCACAAATTCCGGACTTGAATAGGCCATTGGCAGGACAAAGAACAGAATGGCAATGGCAACTCCTGAAAGAATAAATTTACTCTTATTTTTAATAAAGAAAAACTGTGTAAGACCTACAATTCCATAGATCTTCACAAATATTCCTATTAAGATCGCTGTTACGGATTTTACTTCTTTTCTTTCATAGATATACACCGCAGACAATAGTAAAAGTCCTGTTAAAGCGACATTAAACTGCAAGCTCAAAGCCGCGGTAATGTATTCCTGAAGGCATAGCAGTCCGAAAACGGCTTTTTTAGCATCTGAAAACGGCAGTCTATAAACGCCATAGACGAAAATGAACGTATTGGCAATATTCCAAAGGGAAATTCCCAGCCAATCAGGCATCATCGCAAACGGAGCGATCAGCGCACTGAAAAAAACACCATAATGGTTCAGATCAAAATAAAGATCAGGATAGTGGATAAATAAGTTTTTCTGATGAATGGTATTAAAGAATACATTTTTAAAGATCAGATAATTATTGATCGCATAATCGCCTCTCAGATATTTGGAAATCGCTGTAACGACCGATATAATAAGATAAACCCCAAATATATATTTAGGGTTTAGCAATATTTTAAGAAATTTTTCTTTCAAAATGGGGTGGTATTAGCTTAAAAAATTAATCTTAAACAGCTACATTATTATCTCTCAATGCATCGTTCAGAGATGTTTTCTTATCTGTAGATTCTTTTCTCTGGCCAATGATCAACGCACATGGAACCTGATATTCTCCTGCAGGATACTGTTTTGTGTAGCTTCCGGGGATTACCACAGAACGTGCGGGAACTCTTCCTTTGATTTCAACAGGCTGATCTCCTGTCACATCAATAATTTTTGTAGACGCTGTAAGAACAACATTCGCTCCCAATACCGCTTCTTTTTCTACGTGAACTCCTTCTACCACAATACATCTTGAACCGATGAAGCAGTCGTCTTCAATGATTACCGGAGCCGCCTGTAATGGTTCCAGTACACCACCGATACCTACACCCCCACTCAGGTGAACGTTTTTACCGATCTGCGCACAACTTCCTACCGTAGCCCAGGTATCCACCATGGTTCCCGAATCTACATAAGCTCCGATGTTTACGTAAGACGGCATCATAATCACCCCTGAAGCTACGAATGAGCCTTCTCTTGCGATAGCATGAGGTACCACTCTTACTCCTTTTTCCGCATAATTTTTCTTTAAAGGAATCTTGTCATGAAATTCAAATGGTCCTACTTCAATAGTTTCCATCTTCTGGATCGGGAAATACATTACGACCGCTTTCTTTACCCATTCATTGACCTGCCATCCGTTTTCCGTAGGTTCAGCTACACGAAGTTCTCCTGAATCTAATAAAGATACCACTTCTCTGATCGCTTTCTGGCTGTCTTCATTTTGTAATAGGTCTCTATTATCCCAAATGTTTTCAATAGTTTGTTGTAACGACATGTTTCTTATTTAAATTAGTTTGAAAAATTATACCGGCCAAAGATACAAAAAAGTTCAGCAAAACGGCTTTTAACGTTATGCTTTTAATAAAGGCTTATCATGTCATCCAACCCTCTTTTTACAAACAAGACAGATTCGTTCATGCTCTTTTATCTGATGTTTCTCTTCAAGTTGTATTTCTGTATCTGCATTAAATGCAAACGTACTGTTCTTCACCGGAATACTAAGGTTGTTTTATAAAACCCTTTGGGCGTGAAGATATGCTTTGTTCCAGTATTTTTCATTCAGAGAGGAAATAATGACTCCTTTGGATGTTGAGGCGTGAATGAATTTCACTTCTCCATCAGGCCCGATATCATGAACGATACCCACATGTGACACCCTGCTTCCTCCTGCCGTAGCAAAAAAAAGCAAATCGCCCGGTTTCACGTCCCTGATATCAATATTCTTTCCTGTTTCAGCCTGGTCAGAAGATCTTCTCGGAAGGTTAAAATCATTTTCTCCAAAAACTTTCACCGTAAATCCGGAACAATCAAATCCTGATGATGTGTTTCCTCCAAATCTGTAAGGGGTTCCAAGGTATTTTTCAGCATCCTTCAGAATATCACTGACAGATCTTGGTACTTTACCGTCAAATTTAGAATCCAGCTTTCGGAGGTTTTCAGATTTCGCTACCGTTTTGGTTCCTGATCTCTTGCTGGCAGAAGCATTTTTGGAAGAGCCGCAGGAAACCACAAAAGCAGATGCAATCAGTAAAACAGACAGCTTTCTGATGCTTATTTTCTTTTCAAATAATAATCCCGATCCCATATTCATCTGATTTATACTTCATTACTAATACTTCACAAAGATACATTTTATATTTTAATTATAGTAGAACTATACTACAACTATATTATAAATATATGTTAAAATTTTGTTTTCATTCATTTATTAGTATATTTGAAGCCAATTTGATATTATGGCAACCTATGAAAGTCTGATCAGGATCACCGGTGCTGTGGGTGACCTTGTATTTTATAATCTGAACGGAAAAAATGTAGTCCGGAAGAAAAGCGGATTCAATAAAACGGCTTTTAAAAAGAATCCGTCTTATGAGAAGGTACGGCAAAACAGTTCGGAATTCGGGCATTGTTCCAAAATAGGAAAAGCGATAAGAAGCAGTTTGGACGCCTACATTAAAGCAGCAGGAGATCCCCTCCTCTACCAGAAGTTTGCAAAACTGATGACTGAAATAAAAGATCTGGATTTGGTTTCCGGAAGAGGGAAACGAAATGTGGAGAACGGATTAAAAACGGAAGAAGGGAAGCAGCTTCTCAGAGCGTTTCAATTTGGTGAAAAGAAGAATATCGCTGACAGCATTAAAGTTCAGGGGCATAGATTATGTATGAACGGTAGTTATAGAGCGGATAAGGCTGTTATCCTAACGATAAAACTGAACTCTGAAAATTATATTACAGAATATGCTGAAGAAACAGTTTCCTTGGGTCAGCACCAGGAAATAGCTTTTAAGAAATATTTTTCAGAGCAGGACTTTCTGCTCTATTTTATTGCACTGAAGAATGAAGATGATGAAATAACCCATATGGGTTTCGTATAAATAAAAAGTCTGCATGATGACATGCAGACTTTTTATTTATTTCTTTTCTCCTTTCCATGATCCTGATAATGCAGGGGTAGGAATTGAATTGGACCAGCTTCCGCTTCCTTTTTTATCGGTGTCCAGCTTTCCTTTAAAATCTCCTTCTGACGGAAGTCCTACTCTTGCATTGAGGTCTCCTGTCTCACTTAAATTTCCGGAAATATTATAATTTTCATCGGTAACATCGGAATGCATGGTTCCTACCACCTTGCCATTGGTATCTACCACGATATTCCAGACTCCATTATCACTCCCGTCATACGTACCAGACCATGTTCCTACATAATCATAAATGGTATCGTCATCTGAGCTGCAACCGATAAATAAAAACGCCGTTAATAAAAGTAAAAAAAATTTCTTCATAGTTTCAGTAGTTTATATCCTAAAAGTTCCTGTTATTATTCTCTCTTGCATGATGATATTTCATAGCTGAAACTTATGCTGCAGAGAAATAATGTTTAATATTTATTATTTTTTGTTCCGTGCAAATCTACTAATTTTTTATTCAAATTATCTGAATTTTAATCAGTCTCCAATATGTTTGTTAAAAAACAACCTATTCCGGCTAAAATACAAATATTTTTCAAACAAATTTCAGATGTATAAATTCCAAGTTATTTTGAGAAAATATAGGTGTGTTTAAATTTAATTGCTAATCATTTCGTCTAATTAATTTAACACTTTGTTTTTTTATTTTCCCGCTGATTTTGCCGATTCAGCAGATCATTATTCGTAAATCAAATCAGCGAAATTTGCAAAATCAGCGAGAAATAATATTTTAATACAAATTTAAACAGGCTCATAGATTTAAAATTTACCTTAATTAATTCAATTTTATTTTAAAATTACTTTACTTTTCATTTTAAACAAATTTTTATTCCCATTTATAAGATATTTCTTAACTTAGTGAAAAAATAAACCTATTCAAATTATAAACATGAAAACAAAGACATTCTTTTTGTCCATACTTGTATCTTATGGGAGTTTAAGCGCTCAGGTAGGAATCAACACGACCGCTCCTACTCAAACTTTAGATGTAAATGGACTGGTAAGGGTAAGAGGACTTTCAAATCCTGAAAATAAAATCGTTGCTGCTGATGCCCATGGAGTTCTGATGCTGATCTCTCCTGAAGAGATTTTTGCTCCGAAAGCTTTATTAAACACTTCCATGTCCTCCACCGAACAAAGATTCACGGTATATGAAGGAAAATGCTTTCAACCCGGAGACAATGCCTCTTCCTGTACTGTTTCTTTAAATCATTATACATCCTGTGCAGGGTTTACCAATCCTGTAGACACACAAGTCGTAGTGGGACAAGGAATTAATACAGGTAACGGACAATTCTTAGGTTCATGGACCGCCCGGTATATTGATAATAAAGGATTTTCAAATACTTCCGCTGTTGCCAACCAAACAGCACCGGATTATCCCAGAATTTCCTATCCAGCTGCTAATTCTGCAAATTATTTAGGAAGCGGAAATTTTAACGGACAATGCAATACGGATCTGGTAACGACTATTAACCAGACAACCGGAGATATAAAAATAGAATCTGTAAAGAGAAGCATGTATGCGCATCTTGTATATCTGCTCAGCATCGCTCGGTCAAGAAGCTTATAATATTATACCATATCTGATTTCATAAGAAACGGCCACAATGATGATTGTGGCTGTTTTTTCAATATTTTCCCTATTTTCATCTTTCCAGATAATTTTATAAGGTCTTATATTCCTTTTTTGTACATTTACTTTAAAGTATGGCAGCTATATCAGTTTTAAATATATAAAAATCAGGAAAAAGATATTTTTATTGTCTGATATCTCATTTTAACGTTTGAAATAGCTGATACCCTTCGGATTATTCACTCAATACAACAGCTTCAGATGACAACCAGAAAAGAAAGCTCAACCAATTATGACAATGAAATTTACTGGAAAAACAATTGTGGCCTGTCAGTCACCCTGTCGATGATAGGAGGACGATGGAAAATTAATATCCTCGCCTATCTTTTAAACCATCAGAAGTTAAGGTATTCTGAGCTTAAGGAAAAGCTCACCGGAATTTCTGAACGGATACTCAGCGCAAAGTTAAAAGAGCTTGAAAATGACAGCCTGATAGAAAAGATTGAATATGCCGGATTCCCTCCAAAAGTAGAATACTCCCTTACTGAAAAAGGATATTCCCTAAAAGAAATATTCGATCTGATGGACCGTTGGGGGGATCAACCGGAACGTAAAAGGTTTAGTAAATGAAATTGTTCTGAACTCAGCTTTTATATAATATTTTTGCCACGAATGCACAAATTATCAGTACACTCGTGGCAAGAATAAAATCGGGAGGTTATTTTTAAGATTCTACCCCACAATAATCCTAAAGTTCTTGTCTAATACAAGCAAAACAACAGAAATAATGCACATTATTAAAGAGTTATAATAATGATTATATTCCTGATGTGCCATATGAGAAGTAAACGCACCTATCGCAAAAGGAAATAAATATAATGCGGCGATATTTCTGAACTGAGGTTTAAACAGTCCTGTTACCAGCAGCAGCACTCCCAGTAATTCCAATACTCCGATAAGAATCGTCCAGGCTGTATTAAATCCCAGAGATCTCATGCTTTCCATCATAGAAGGTTTCTGGAATACCTTGAATAAGGAAGCGTATCCAAAAACATACAAATAATAGGCATAGCTTATCCAGTAAATAACGGTTTTGATAATTTCCATTTCTTTTTTTTACAAATTTCACAAAAAATTTACTTTTTTTTGTTTACTTACTAAATTGTAGGGAAAGGGAATTTTGGAAGTCCTGGTGTATCTGAGGATAGTGATAAATTTTTGAATGCAGAATTGTAATTTTTTAATCTGTATTCAAAATATCATACTGACAGACCGTTGTCATTAGTCTTATCTAATTTTACTTCTGCAATGGAAAGACAAACTGTACATATAAATACAAAAACAGAATGGAGACAATGGCTGGAGCACCATCATCAGACCGAACAGTCCGTATGGCTTGTCTGCAACACCAAAAAATCCAATTTACCTACGGTGCACTGGAGTGAGCTGGTAGATGAAGCACTTTGCTTTGGATGGATCGACAGCACAAAAAAAACGGTTGATGAATGTTCTTTTAAGCAATTGTTCAGTAAACGTAAACCCAATAGTACCTGGTCAAAGATCAACAAAGAAAAAGTTCAAAAACTTATAGAAAATAATCTAATGACTTCAGCCGGTTATAAAACCATTACAATTGCCCAGCAAAATGGTTCGTGGTCTGTCTTAGATAGTGTTGAAGAACTGATAATCCCTGAAGACCTGGATGAAGCCTTTAGAATGTATAAGGGAGCAAAGGAGTATTTTTCAGGACTGAGCAAATCTGCAAAAAAAATGATCCTGCAGTGGATTGTATTGGCCAAACGTCCGGAAACCCGAAAGAAGCGGATTGATGAAATAGCTGAACAGGCAGCACAACAAAAGAAACCCAGACAGTTGCAATAGCTGGAATACCAATAAAAAAGGCTGTAATATTTTGAATTACAACCTTTTATTTTCAAGTGGAGAATACGGGATTCGAACCCGTGACCTTTTGACTGCCAGTCAAACGCGCTAGCCAACTGCGCCAATCCCCCATTTCTTCATCAATTTTGAAGCGGTACAAAAGTAAGTATTTAAATGATATGCACAAATATTTTATTTGATTTTTCTTTGAATTAATTAAATATTAAGATCCAGGATCAGCAAGCAGCCGGTCAAATGGGCACTATATGTTTGTACTCTCCATTAATTTCAGTTGAGCTTATCTGTATTTCAGCTGTCCAAACAGGTAAGGATAAGGATGAGATTTTTTCTTTTGTTCGGTTTTTACGGATCAGCCCCAATTCATTTGATTTGAAAATTTGGGTCTTACTCCCATCATAGCATTTCGTTATTCCTTCTTTAATATAAAAGAAAGTATGCTCAGAAATAAAGTATTCTCCGGAAATTTTCTGGTTTACAAAATCAGATGTGCGCACCTAATTGTATTTCATCCAAGCCGAAGTCACTTAGATTTCTTCCCACCCGTTATTCTGCGGATCATATTTGGCAAACTCCCCGGTATCCGTCAATTCCGAGGCCATCATACCGGTTTCAAAAATTGAATTCCCACTCCAGCTGGCATTAAAATAAAGACCATTGGGTGTTAACAGCACACTTCCGTAATCTTCATCCTGATGATTGAAATGGAGCCCATAATGATCTTCCCGGGTCAGGTAATATTTATATTGTAAAAGTCTTTCTTTTAGCTGTTGAAATTGCTGACCCGTAAAGGCAACCAGATTCTCTTCATTGTCAAAAAAATCTTCGCGATTTAATTTTTGTTCCTGTTCCCTGGTCTCAGTTCTGAATATTTGAATATTGTAGCTCATCTCTAATCTTTGAAAATTAAATAATCATTAGGTATAATAGCCATTCTGACAATGAAAATCCAACTCTCATTCCGGATATTTTACATTCCTAAATTACATAAAAGTTCTCTAAAAGACTGAGAACATTCAAAATAAATCAAGAATTTGATGGAAATATCTATTTTGAATTTTTAAGCTGCAGTGCTCTCTGGTAAAAAGACTGATTCGCAATTTTCTCCTCAACTTCATCAATAGCTTTCAGCAGGTTGTTTTCATTGTCTGCAATATCGCCTAAAACAGCTGACATGAGCTCCCAGACGGGTTTCATATTTTCTATAAGTTCCCCGCCTTTTGAAGTAAGCATGAATAATCTTTTGCGTTCGTCCTGTTTATCTTTTCCCCATTGTATCAGCCCCTGCTTCTCAAGCTCTTTGAGCAGGGTGATGGTGGAAGGATGGGTATAACCAATCTCATTGGCAATTTCTACAACGCTGGCTACCTTTTTCTGGTAAATCGTAAAAATTACAGGAAACCATTTTAGCTCAAAGTCTATCCCGAATGCTTTATAAATCAAAGCCCCGTCTTTTCTCAACTGCTCGCTGAGACGGTGCAGCCTTGTGGATATAGCGAGAATTCCTGCTTCGTTGATCACATTCATATTCAGTCAATTTTTAAATGGTAAAAAATGTCATCAGCACTCATTAATGGAAAAAGATCCGGAAGTTTTCCTTTTTCGATCTCAGTAAAATGATTCCGCTCATAAAAGCGCTGAGCCGCTTTCAATACTGATACGGTACCCAAATATAGGTCATCAATTCCGTTTTCACGGCAGAAGGAAATTAAAATTTCAAGTAAAATTTGTGCAATATTCAGTTCTTTTCCTCTGAACTCTTTCTTTACAAACATTTTTCTGATGGCCCCTGCCGTTTTATCGAATTTAACCAAAGCAATGGAACCCACCAATTCTCCATCTACAAAAGCGCCCCAGAAGTTACCTCCTTTCTCCTGGTAAAAACTTTCGATCTGCATCAGGTCCGGCTGGTCATGAACAGTAATAGGGATGTTAAATTCTTTCTGCTGAATGTTCAGAATCAGTTCAATGACCTGTTCTGAATAGGTGTTGTCTAAAGGTTGGATTTGTAGTTTCATCAGTTTTATCTTTTATAGTATTAAGAGATTTAGAGATTATGAAATTCTATTTTTAAGCTTTAAATATTGTATTCAATTATTAAAGTACAAAACTACGTAGTCAAATACATATTCACAAATGAAAATTCATTTTTATTAAAATTTTAACGGATATTAAAATGAGAGATTCTTCTTATCTATAATAGAAAAGATAGTATAAAACTGAAAATTATGATTGTATTATTAGTACTGCAAATTATAATAAACAGTCAGCATATTTAAAAGATATAAAAACACATAATTACGATTTTCAAGCTCCAAGAATTTCCCTATTCCAGCTTTTATCAATCGAAATAAAAAACGTGTACCATTACTGATACACGCTTATTATTATTTATACAATACCAACTTATTTCCAGCCTCCGCCTAAAGCCTGGTAAAGCTCAACAGCCGCTTTCATTTTATTGTATTGTGCATTCGAAATGTTAAGTTCTGCGTTTAATGAATTTACACTTGCGTTCAACACTTCAAGGTAATTTGCCATCCCATAGTTAACAAGTTCCTGAGAATAATCTACTGACTTTTTATAAGCATCCAGCTCCTTTTGTTTTAATTCAATAAAAGAATCCTGAACGGAAAAAACCCTGATTGCGTCAGAAACTTCTTTTCCGGCAGTAAGAACTGTTTTCCTGAAGTTCAGATAAGCAGTTTCCTGATTGGCAAGACTCACGTCGTAGTTCGTTTGGATCTGTCTCTTGTTTAGAATAGGTTGTGCTAATCCTGCCACAACATTGGCAAATAATGAATTCACACTGAACAGGTGATCGATATCCACAGACTGCAGTCCTCCGGATCCTGTAAGCTTCAGGGTAGGATAAAACTGTGCTTTTGCAGAATTGGTCAACTCAAAAGCGTTCATTAAGTTGTACTCAGCTCTCATGACGTCCGGACGGTTTGCCAACAGCTGAGCCGGATATCCAAGTCTCAGATCGATCGGAAGCTTCTGACCTTCCAATGTCGACCTTTCAATCGTATGTGATGATTCACCCATTAGAAGGCTCATTGTATTTTCGAGCAACTGGATTTGGGTATCAATATCAATCAATAAAGATTTTGCATTGAAAACCAATGCTTCGCTTTGCTGTACGGCGACTTCTGTCAGTGTTCCGGCAGCTTTCAGCGCTTTCGTTGTCTCTAAATTTCTTTCTCGTACTGCAATGGTTTCTGTAATGATCTTTTTCTGGGCATCAAAGGTAAGCAGCTGATAATAAGCAGAGGCTATAGATGCCACAAGGCTGCTTTTTACAGCTTTATGTGCGGCAACGGTTCCTAAATAAGTGGCCAGCTGAGCTTTTTCCTGAGCTCTTAATTTTCCCCAGAGATCTGCTTCCCAACCAATGCTTGCCGTAATATCAAATTGATTAACATAACGTCTTTCTCCGATGATCTGACCAAACTGAGTATTGATAGATTGTGTCTGGAAAGTATAATTGGGACCGATAGAAAGTGTTGGCTGATAAGCTGCTTTACTTTGTTTCAGGTAAGCTTCTGCAGAATTAATGCTCTGCAAAGCAATTCTGATATCCAGATTATTGTCTAAAGCTTTTGAAATATGTCCCTGAAGCACCGGATCTGTAAAGATCTCCTTCCAGGAAATATTGGCAATGCTCGCGCTGTCTGAGGGAAGCATATCTGTACGGAAAAGCTTTTCGTCGACTGCGTTCTTCGGTCTTTCATACTCCTTTCTGGCCATACAGGAGGTAATGGCTCCCAGTATGACAGCTGAGAAAGTGATTCCTTTTATGATGTTTAATAAACTCTTCATTGTTTAAAATTAGAAGTTAGAAATGAGAGGTTAGAAGTTAGATTTTCAAATGAGATCTAACTTCCGGGCCTCAAATTTTTAATTTTACTCTGCTAAATTGATCTCTTCTTTCTTAAGAGGTTTAATCTTTTCCTGTATCGTTTCAAAGATCACAAACAGGACAGGAATCACGAAAAGACCCAGAATAGTACCGATCAATAATCCTATAGCAGCTCCGGTTGCGATCGATCTGTTACCTACCGCACCGATTCCATTCGCCAGAACTAATGGCAACAGACCAAAGATAAAGGCAAATGATGTCATCAGGATAGGTCTTAGCCTCGCTTTTGCAGCATTGATAGCCGACATCACGATCGTTTCTCCATGATGCCTTCTCTGAATGGCAAATTCGACAATAAGGATCGCATTTTTTGCCAGCAACCCGACAAGCATGATCAATGCGATCTGGAAATAAATATTATTTTCCAGCCCCATGATCTTCTGTCCGAAGTACGCTCCCATTACTCCTAAAGGAAGTGATATCACTACGATCAGCGGAAGGATATAACTTTCATATTGTGCTGAAAGGATAAAGTATACAAAGATCAGACTTAATGCGAAAATCAATAATGTTTGAGATCCGGAAGCTAATTCTTCTCTCGATAGTCCTGTAAACTCAACTGAATAGTTCTGGTTTAATGCCTCACCTGCAACCTGCTGTACTGCGGCAATCGCATCCCCGGAACTGAATCCGGCAGAGTTAGCTCCTGTAATCTTTACAGAGGTAAACAGGTTGTAACGGCTTACAGACTGTGGACCGTATGCTTTTTCCAACGTCACAAACTGTGAGATCGGAGACATGATCCCTGAACCCGTTCTTACATAGAGCTCATTCAGGTTGTCAATACTTTTTCTGTTATCAGGAAGAGCCTGTACCATTACCCTGAACTGTTTTCCATACTTGGTAAAGTCAGCGGTATAGATCCCCCCGATATATCCCTGCATCGTAGCAAGAATGTCACTTACGGAAACTCCAAGCTGCTTAGCCAATGGAACGTTGATATTCATCTGATATTGAGGATATTTTGTATTGAATGAAGTCTGGGCAAATTCAATTTCAGGTCTCTGCATCAGTTTACCAATAAATTCATTCGTTTTAGCGTCAAGGTCAGCATAGTCACCTCCTGATTTATCCAGCAATACCATTTCGAAACCGGCACTGCTACCAAACCCAGGTACACTTGGAGGTTGGAAGAATACTACTTTCGCATCCGGAACAGATCCTGCAATTCCGAATAGTCTTTTGGTAATATCTTCAGAGGTTTGTCCATCCGCTTTTCTGTCTTCAAACGGTTTCAACTTGACAAAGGCAAGACCGTTGTTACTACCATTTCCTGATAAGAAACCTCTACCTGTAGAAATCGTAACGTTTTGCACTCCCGGAACTTTCATTGCATTCGCCTGAAGTGTTTTCAGAACATTATAGGTTCTTTCCATGGAAGCTCCCGGAGGAAGCTGAACATCGGTAAAGATAATTCCCCTGTCTTCTGTAGGTACGAAACCTTTCTTCATCGTTCCGCTGGCCCAGTATAGGATTCCTCCCGTGATAGCGAAGATCAATAAGGTTACCCATTTGTGTCTCAGTAAGAACACAAACCCTCTTCCGTAACGCTCAGTTGTTGTTTTAAAAGCAATATTAAACTTATAGAAAAACTTCTGAAGGAAATTCAGGTTTTGATACTCCTTATGGTGTTCTGAATGCGGCTTTAAGAATAATGAACATAAAACCGGGCTCAATGTCAATGCATTGATCGCAGAAATTATGATCGCAACAATCAGTGTAATACCGAACTGCTGGTAGAATACCCCTGTAGGTCCTTTAATGAATGTTACCGGAATAAATACCGATGCCATTACCAAAGTAATAGAGATAATAGCTCCTGTGATCTCGTCCATTGCTTCTACCGTAGCTTTTTTCGCATCGGAAATACCGTGCTCCATTTTAGCATGGACGGCCTCGACGACCACAATCGCATCATCTACCACAATACCAATAGCCAGTACCAGAGCGAATAGGGTTAATAAGTTTAATGAATATCCGAATAGATTCAGGAAGAAGAACGCCCCCACAATAGATACCGGAACCGCAATGGCCGGAATCAGTGTAGACCTGAAATCCTGTAGGAAGATATATACGACAATAAATACAAGGATAAATGCTTCGATCAGGGTATGTACTACCTTTTCGATAGAAGCTTCCAGGAATTCATTGGTATCGAAGTTGAATGTATATTTCACTCCCTGTGGGAAAGTACTTTCCGCAGACTTCAGATAGTCCTTGATATTTTTAATGATCTCCTGTGCATTGGATCCCGGTGTCTGGAAGATCCCCATACTGATGGAAGGATTGTTTCCGTTTTCCCCGACCCCTGAGTAGGACTGTCCTGCCAGTTCTACCTTGGCAACATCTTTCAGCATAAGGTTTTGTCCATCTTGAAGAGCCTTGATAATGATATTGTCATACTGGCTCTTATCGTTGAATTTCCCTACGTATTTAATGATATATTCAAATGAACTACCGCTGTTTTGCCCGATAGAACCTGCTGCCGCTTCTCTACTCTGCTCATTGATCGCATTGGTAACATCTGTAGGTGTCACTCCATAAGCTGCCATCTTTGCAGGGTCCAGCCAGATCCTCATCGAGTAGTTTTTACCCCCGAAAACATTGGCATCCCCTACACCGTTGATCCTTTTCAGGTTAGGAATAACGTTGATATTCAGGAAATTTTGAAGATATACATCATCCAGATCTTTATTTTCAGAATAGAAAGACATATACATCAGGGCACTGGTCTGCTGCTTTTGCGTGACAACCCCTGAACGGGTAACTTCGGAAGGCAGCAAAGGGGTAGCCCTGGCCACACGGTTCTGTACGTTTACCGCTGCAATATCCGGGTCAATTCCCTGCTTAAAGAAGATCTGAATATTGGCAGACCCGTCATTTCCTGCAGAAGAAGTAATGTAATCCATTCCTTCCACCCCATTGATCTGTTCTTCCAAAGGAACTACAACACTTTTCATTACAGTCTCGGCATTGGCCCCTGTATAGTTCGCTGTAACACTTACCGTAGGAGGAGCAATGTCCGGATACTGTGTAACCGGTAACGAGATCAGCCCTAAAATACCGAGAATCACAATCAAAATTGAGATCACGGTAGATAAAACCGGTCTGTTAATAAAGTTTTTTATCATTAGAATTTCGGTTTTATTGATTGAACAAGACTATCCATTTTGATTGGTTTCGGCTTCACGGCAGTACCCGGTTTCAAACCTCCGATACCGGCTGCAATGACCGTTTCTCCTTTATTTATCCCTGATTTGATAAGAGCCATATTGTCAATTCTGTCGATGACATTGATCACAACGTTTTTGGCAGTATCTTTTTCCACCTTGTAAACGTAGACAATACCCTGCTGCTCATAAGTGGCGCTTTCAGGAACTACCAATACATTGTCATATCGTTGCGGGAACCTGATCGTTCCACTGTTACCGTTGCTCAAAAGCTTTTGAGCATTAGGGAATGCTACCCTGAACTGGATGGTACCTGTTGTAGGATCGATCTGACCCGTGATAGCCTCGATTCTTCCCTTTTCCGGGTAAAGACTGCCGTTGGCTAACTGTAATTCAACCATTGGAAGACTTTTGATCTTGTCAGGCATCGAGGAGCCCGGAACTTTTTCAAGAAAATCAAAATATTCCTTCTCATTCATTGAGAAGTAAGCAAAGATCTCTGATGTATCGGAAATCGTTGTTAAAGGGGTCTGATCGGTAGGTCCTACCAAACTCCCGACTTTTAAAGGAAGTTTTCCGATCACTCCGGAAATAGGAGCACGGATAATGGAATATTCAATATTGGCTTCTACTCCTTTATAATTGGCAACGGCCTGTCTTTTGGCTGCAGTTGCCTGCTGCAACTGAGCCTGAGCCTGGGCCAGATTAGCCTGGGCCGTTTGCAGCTGTACATTGCTGATAATATTTTTCTGAACCAAAGGTTTCAGCTTATTCACTTCGACCTGGGCTGCATTTACAGAAGCCTGAGCAGCTGCAATGCTGGATTCTGATGCTGCGATTCCGGCTTTGGAAGCAGCGGCATTTTCACTCAGAATATTAGTTTCCAGGCGGAACAAGGGCTGTCCTTTTGTTACATATTGTCCTTCATCTACCAATACCTGCGTGATATATCCCTGTATTTTTGCACGTACATCATTGTTTACCCTACCCTGGATGGTAGCCGGAAACGTCTGATAACCCACTATATTTTTTGACTCCACTGAAACTACAGGGTACGGCTTGGCACCATCCTGCTTCGGAGCTTCTTTTTTGCAGGCTGTAAGTGAAAGCGCTGCAATGGAAAGTATAACTAGCTTATTATTCATTTTATAGTTTATTAAGAGATTCCTGAATATTTTTTATGTTTTTATTTAAGAGTGCTTTGTAAACTTCTATTCTTTCGTTGTATCCATCATCTTTACTTTTTTTAAAATTGTTTAAATCATCTAATAATCTTAGTTCGTCCTGCATTTTCTGGACAATTTTTTCGAATCGAATTTTTTTGTATTCGTCATTGATAAAAAAATACCGTTTCCGCTCATCCATTTTATTATGATCAACGATAAGCTGAGCATTCAATAACAGTGAGATACTGGTAGAAACAGAACTTTTGCTCGCAGAGAGCACTTCAACAAACTCATCAAAAGTAATTCCTACTTTCTCATAGTCAAAAAGAAGGTAGGAATAGATTTTTGAAGCTAAAGGAGGTAAGCTGAACACGGTACCATAAAACTTTACGGCATCCTGAAAAATTTTTTCATCAATTTCTATACTTTTGTGCATAATATAAAAATTTGAACAAAAGTATAAATTAGTTCAGAACCAAACGAACAAACCTGATAGAGATTATAAATACAAGGTGTTTTAAAAATTCAATGAAAGTTGATTTAACTTTTGGCTCAAATTATAATCTTCTCAAAAGCTTTCCTCATTCCGTCCCTCAAAAGGACTTCTCCGCAATAGGAATATCCCTTGCCTTCCAGAATCTTCAGCATAGCGATATTGTCATGATTGGTATCTACTTTTACACTCTGAATTCCATGAGATTTCGTAAAGTCTTCAATGTGATCGAAAAGCTTTTTTACCATTCCCTGTCCTGCAAATTTTCCATCCACAGCCACTCTGTGAACGACTACAAATTCGCCATTGCTCAGCCATGCGCCTTCAATCTGACTGTAAGCCGGCTCATCATTTAAGATTAAAGCGGCATACACCGCTATTTCTCCATCAGAGGTAAGAACATACCCGAATCCTTTGGCAATGTCACTTTCTACGGTTCCAGGGTTAGGATATCCGTTCTGCCATTGTGTACTTCCGTCCAATCTTCTTCTTTCAATAGATTGCTGGATAATTCCCCAAATAATGTCTCTGTCTTCAATTTCGGCTTTTCTTAGTTTAATTTCCGGGCTCATGTTATAAATTTGATTAATATTAAGAATTAGGGAATTAAGAGATTAAGAAATTCAGAAATTAGTGACTGCCCTGATAAAAATTACTTTTTTCATTAACATTCAGCTTTAATCTCTAGATCTCTTAATTTCTTAATCTTTTAATAATTATTGATTGATTAATTAAAAAACCGAAAACTAATAAAAATTAATTTTCGGTTCGAAGTAGTAAAATTTAAAATTATGAAATTGTTTATTGATTTTCACTTTGTTGAAGATAAGCATCAATAATTTCAAAGGCTTTCTTCTCATCTTCCAAATCTACCATCACTTTCAGCGAAGTTGCAGTGGGTGTTGTAGTAAAGGTAAGATAGCTATTTTCAACTGTGTTTGTAATTTGTGCATCATCCAATTTAGATTTAATCAACTGAATTTCTGAAGGGTTATCACTTTCATAAACCGATACTCTCGTACTTCTTTCCATATTCCAAATGTTTGAGTATTTAAATGTACAATGTTTTTTTGAAAATTACAAATCTTTGGTTTTAAATTTTATTAATATGATTTTCAATTTTGTCCAATGCCAACTGAATCTCTTCTTTGGTCACATTCAAATGAGGTCTGAAGCGTAAAGACTGATCCCCGCATGGAAGTATGATCAATCCGTCATTGAAAAGATCATTCATCAGCTGGTTTCTCTGCGCTGCGGATGGAAGATCAATGGCACACATTAATCCTCTTCCTCTCGCATTGGATATTTTCTGAGGGTATTTCTCTGCCAAAGCTTTCAATTTTTCCAATAGATAGTCCCCTACCACTCTTGCGTTTTCTACAAGGTTTTCTTTCTCGATCACCTCCATTACCAGCTGGAAACGAAGCATATCAATAAAGTTACCTCCAAATGTAGAGTTGATCCTTGAGCTTTCTCTGAAAACATTGTTCGGAACTTCATCAAATTTTTCCTTATTGGCTAAAACGCCACATACCTGAGCCTTTTTACCGAAAGAAATGATATCCGGCTTTGCAGTAAAATGCTGGAAAGCCCACATTTTCCCTGTAATCCCTATACCTGTCTGAACTTCGTCAAAAATAAGTAAGATTTCGTTGTCATCACAGATTCTTCTTAATCCCAATAAGAATTCATCTCTGAAATGGTTGTCTCCTCCTTCTGCCTGAATAGGTTCGATGATGATACAAGCCACTTTATCAGGGTGCATCAGAATAGCCTCTTCAATCTGAAGCAAAGCAAGGTTTTCATTTTTGATCGTTTCTTCAAGGTTTTCTTCTGTAATCGGGAACTTTAATTTTGGATTTAAAATTCTGGGCCAGTTAAACATTGGGAAATATTGGTACTTTCTTGGGTCTGAGGTATTGGTTAAGCTTAAAGTATAACCGCTTCTTCCATGAAAAGCCTGTTTGAAATGAATACAGATTCCTGCCTCTGTTTCAAGTCCTTTTGCAAAGTTTTTGCGGGTCTTCCAGTCGAAGCATGCTTTCATCGCATTTTCAACGCCCAGAGTCCCGCCTTCGATAAAGAAAGCATATTGTAATTCTTCAGGAATCACCACTCTTTCAAATACTTCCAGGAACCGGGCATATTCTTCCGAGTAAACGTCTGCCAGCGTCGGTTTGTTCACTGCCATTCTCCCCAGCCATTCCGATCTTTCTACAAGATAAGGATGATTGTATCCAACGGAAGCGGAAGCGAACATAGAGAACATATCTAAATATTCCCTGTCTGTAAGTTTGTCATAAAGCCATGATCCGTGAGATCTTTCTATATCCATCACAAAATCAAAACCGTCTGCCAAGACATGTTTCCCAACTGTTTCTTTTACTTTATTTGCTTTTATATCTAATGTTTGTTCCATAATAAATTGTTGTGTGATTTAATAAATGAATGATCAGATGCTTCAGTCTTTGATCATCTGATCATTCAGGTTATTAATTTTTTATTGTTTTTTGAGTACTTTAAGTAAAGCTTTTATAAATCAAATTTAATCCCCTGTGCTAAAGGAAGTTGTGCTGTATAATTTATAGTATTGGTTTGTCTTCTCATATAGTATTTCCAGGCATCTGATCCGGATTCTCTTCCTCCACCGGTTTCTTTTTCTCCTCCGAAAGCGCCTCCGATTTCGGCACCGGAAGTACCAATATTTACGTTCGCAATACCACAGTCTGAACCTGCATGAGAAAGGAACAGTTCCGCTTCTCTTAAATTCTGGGTCATGATGGCAGAAGAAAGCCCTTGCGGTACATCGTTCTGAATAGCGATCGCTTCCTCCAGCGTTTTATATTTGATCAGGTATAAGATCGGTGCAAACGTTTCATGCTGAACGATCTCATATGAGTTTTTAACTTCTGCAACACATGGTTTCACGTAGCATCCTGACTCATAATCCTTCCCGGATAAAACTCCGCCTTCCACGACGAATTTTCCACCCTCTTTTTTACATTTTTTAATAGCTTCTTCATATTGATTTACAGCATCAGTATCGATCAAAGGACCTACATGATTCTTTTCATCCAACGGATTTCCGATCTTCAATTGTCCGTAAGCTTTTGTCAGTCTTGTTTTTACTTCATCATAAATACTTTCATGAATGATCAGTCTTCTTGTTGAGGTACATCTCTGACCTGCGGTTCCTACAGCACCGAAAACAGCACCGATAATAGACATATCAAGGTCAGCCTCCTTCGTAATGATAATGGCATTGTTTCCACCCAATTCAAGAATAGATTTTCCGAATCTTTCCGCTACTTTAGAAGAAACCATTCTTCCTACTCTTGTAGAACCTGTGAAGGATACCAAAGCCACTCTTTTATCTTCAACCAGTTTTTGCCCGATCTCATGATCAGCGATCAAAACGCTGGAAATTCCTTCCGGAAGATTATTCTCCTTCAAAACTTCCGACATAATGTTCTGACATGCAACGGCACAAAGCGGAGTCTTTTCAGATGGTTTCCAGATCGTGACGTTACCGCAGATCCATGCTAAAGCCGTATTCCATGACCAAACAGCTACCGGGAAGTTGAAGGCAGTGATGATTCCAACCACACCAAGCGGATGATATTGCTCGTACATTCTGTGACCGGGTCTTTCAGAGTGCATCGTATACCCCTGAAGCTGTCTGGAAAGTCCTACGGCAAAATCACAGATGTCGATCATCTCCTGAACTTCTCCTAATCCCTCCTGCAAAGACTTCCCCATTTCATAAGAAACAAGTTTACCAAGGTCTTCTTTATATTCTCTTAATTTTAAGCCAAGCTGCCTTACGATCTCTCCTCTTTTGGGAGCCGGGATCAGCCTGAATTCCTGAAATGCCTTTTGAGCCGTTTCAATTACTTTGTCATAATCACTTTCTCCGGAAGTCTTTACTTTGGCGATCAGCTTTCCGTCCACAGGAGAGATGCTTTCTATCACCTTTCCTGAAGCGAAATATTTTCCGCCTGCCGAGGTACCTTTATTTTCTTCTTTAATACCTAAGTTTTTTAATGTTTTTTCAATTCCGAAATCCTTTACTTTTTTTGACATAAAATCTTACTTTTCGTTCTCTCTAAAGATAAAAATATTATGCGAACCTCAAAACTTTAATTTTTAAAGGGCTTTTTATTTGGACTAATTACAAACATGCTTATCTTTGCAGGATAATCTTTTTGATATTCGCCAATGGAAAATTCACAAGAAAATAACTCAAAGTTTAAAAAATGGTTCAAGCGTGTGGGATGGGCAGGATTGGCTTTCTTTACCATTAAAGGCTTGGTTTGGCTCGTCATATTCTACTTTGGAGCAGACACTCTTCAGAGCTGTATCAAATAAAAAAGCAGAGAAAATTTCTCTGCTTTCTTTTTATAGTAAGGTTAACCGGATTGTTATTCTTTCACTGAAAAGTTCAAAAAATGAACTTTTTTGTATTTTTCATAATTCCAGATCTATGAAAAACAGATAGCTTTTATTGGTAAATTCTCCGGAAACTTCTTTTAAATGGTATCTTTTTGTTTTTTTATACATCATTCTTTCTTCTTCCTCCCTGAATTCATCAGACTCTGATGCAGCAGATATTCGATCTGGCCGTTCACACTTCTGAATTCATCATTCGCCCACTTTTCAAGGAGTTTATAGGTTGACTCATCTATTCTTATGACAAAGGATTTTTTGCCTTTGGTCTCCGAAGAGTTCTGAGCTTTTTCTGCTTTCATTTTTCTTGTTTTTAATGCAAAATATGCAAAGATTTATTTTCCGGGCCGGAGCATTTCACATGATACAACCCGGAAAATCTGACTGTTAATTGTATAGAGTACCTGCATTCAATACAGGTGTTGCAGCTTTTTCACCACATAGAACGACCATTAGATTACTTACCATTGCCGCTTTTCTTTCATCATCAAGCTCAACGATATTGTTTTCAGACAATTTCTTCAGGGCCAGGTCTACCATTCCCACCGCACCTTCTACGATCTTGGTTCTTGCTGCCACAATTGCAGTAGCCTGCTGTCTCTGAAGCATTGCTCCGGCAATCTCGGAAGCATAAGCCAAATGTGAAATCCTGGCCTCCTGAATCACAATCCCTGCTTTTGAAAGACGGTCTGTAAGCTCCTGTTCTAAAATAGAATTGATCTTGTCACCACCTTCCCTTAAAGTAATAGGCGCATGATCATCTTCTAAATTATCATAAGGAAAGCTCATGGCCAGATGTCGTACTGCCGCCTCACTCTGCATTTTCACAAAATCAGAATAGCGTTCAACATCAAAAGCCGCTTTGTAGGTATCCCCCACTTTCCATACAATTACCACGGCGATTTCAATAGGATTTCCCATTTTATCATTGACTTTCAAAGTCTGTCCTTGTAAGTTTTCAGAACGTAAGGATATTTTCTGAGATGAATATAAAGGATTGATAAAGAATAATCCGTTATCTTTTACAGTCCCTACATATTTCCCAAAGAAGTTCAGCACTCTCGAATGGTTAGGCTGAATGATCATAAGCCCTTTCAGAAAAAAGCAGGAAAGAAGAAAGCAAAACATGGATAAAATAACGAAAGTAATGCTTTGGTCTACTCCACTTATGAAAAGGTAAATTGCAACTATAAACAAGATGAGACAAATCACTAGTGTTAAATAGCCGGACATGGGTTTTAAGATTTTTTCCATAATTGATTTTTATTTTGATATTATTTTGATATCATAAAGATATGATTATTTTTTTAATTATGAATTATAAATATTGATTTTTGTACCGGGTTCGGAATGTAAGCTTCGGGAATGGATATTGAGTGACATGATTTTAATCTGTTCAGCGAGCTAAAGACCTGTTTGGATAAACATATCATATAATTTGGAACGATTGATCTAATATGATATCTTTACACCCGATATGCCACGACATAAAGAATTTGATTACGATGAAAAGCTGGAAATAGTCCGCAACCTTTTTTGGGAAAAGGGCTACAATGCTACGTCTATGCAGGATATAGTAGCCACGATGGATTTGAACAGAAGTAGCATTTATGACACTTACGGCAACAAGCACGATTTATTTTTAAAATGCCTGTCAAATTATGCTTCTCTCAAAGAAAATCAATATTTGAAAGCCTCAACGGTTAAAGAAAAAGGTATCGATGCGTTGGAATACGTAATCCGCAATGTAGTCAATCAGACATTAACAGACAACAAGGCTTGTTTAATTGTGAAGACTATTTTTGAAATAGCTCCTGCGGACGACGAAGTGAAAAATCTACTTTTGAAAAGAGGTCATAATTTACAGTCAATTCTGGAAAATATAATAGCACAAGCCCAAACAGAGGGAGATATTAAGAGTAATAGCAATTCTGCAGTTATTGCCCGATATATCCTTTCATCTTTTAGTAGCTATTGGAGCCATTATATTTTGAGCAAGAACAAAAAGGAAGTTATGGAGATGGTTGATTTTTTGATGGAACAAATAAAGAGATAAAAAAATTTATTTTATTTTGGAACGATTGGTTTAAAATAAGTAAAAATAAATATATGAAACAGGCAACCCTAATTGCATCATTAGCTTTCCTATCCGTAGGCAGTTTATATGCACAACAAATACAATTGAATAATAGTAATCAACAAAAAATTATGACAAGCAATTCACAACAAGAAGTGCAACGACTGGTTGCACAATCCTATTATGAAAAAATCAACAGTGGAAATTTCAACGATGACAGTTATTATGATCTGTTTACGGAAGATGTAAAGGTATTCTATCCAAAATTCGGATTTGCAGAAGGTAAGGACGGAGTGAAGAAATTCGGACAACAGGTCAGGAAGTTGTTCAACAACCTCACTTTTGAGCTGGACAAATTCAACTTTATCGTAGCAGACAATACTGTTGTGGTGGAGGGAGTGGAAAAAGGCGCAATACATACAGGAGCTGTATTTCCCGATAATGAGGTGTCATATGGAAAGTTTTGTACGGTCTTTGAATTTGAGGATAACCACATAAAGAGAATGTACTGCTATGTTGACCCCGACCACGCAGGCGTTGATAAAGAAGTAGTGGCATTGTTAAAAAATGACATTCAAAACCTAAAAGAAATTGAACATAAAGACATTGAAATTCAAACAAAAAAAGTTGTGGAAGAATTTTACAAAATTCTATCAGGTAAAAAAGAGGGCAGTTTGGCGGAGCTTTTTGCAGAAGCCGTTGATTTTGATTTACCGGGGAATAAGGAAAAGTTTCCGTGGGCTGGAAAGCGAAGCACAAAAAAGGAAGTTGAAGATTATTTTAAAGTCCTTTATCAAAATATAAAATCCGAAAAATTTGATGTTGAATTTATCGCTATAAATGGAGAAAATGCTGTGGCAGTCGGGCAATTATCATCGGTAATATTGAAGTACAATAAAGTATTCAACGCCCAATTCACAAATATCTTTAAAATCCGTGACGGTAAAATCGTAAAATATCATTTTATGGAGGATAGTTACCGATTAAACGAAGAAATGAAGTAATAAAAAATATCCACAAGCATGAACTTACAACATTTGGTACGCAAACCGGATAGACAAATGTTATGGTAAACACTATTGAACAAATCAGTAGTGATGCAGACGATTTTAAGAAAGCAATCATAGGAGCTTGCAATGGCAGAAGATATTTTAGTGCAGAAATAATAACAATAGCACAGGAATATTTCAGCAGCAAAGAAACGATCTAACTCAACTGTCTTTTCTATTCCGTTATAGGTAAAGTTTAGACAAAAAATGCATATTTGCTATGAGCTAACGAAAACACGTTGAAATACAAAGCAACAAGCACTGTTACCCAATCGCTACCTCACTTCTTTGATTCCCCTTATATTCAACTAAAAAGACTTTTCCCTGAAAACTTTAAAATAAAAACGGCTCAGTAAATCTGTCTGTTTCATCTCTAAGCACAAAAAAATCCCGGAAATTGAGAATTCCGGGATTTTAAGTTATAGGTTCAAAAGATTATTTCTTCGTTAATGTTTTAAACTTGAAGTAAGAAATGAGTGATAAAGTGATCATGGTAGCGATTCCTATATATACCCAAGCCGGTACCGGTACCGGATCTCCGGCTGCATATGAGTGTAGCCCGCTCAGATAATAATTCACTCCAAAATAAGTCATTACCATGGAACAGAACGCAAACATTGTCGCCACATGGAACGCCCATCTGCTTCTTAATCCGGGAACTAACCTCATGTGCAATACGAAAGCGTATACCATGATCGAGATGAAAGCCCATGTTTCCTTAGGATCCCAGCTCCAGTACCTTCCCCATGATTCGTTTGCCCAGATACCTCCCAGGAAGTTTCCTACGGTAAGAGCAAAAAGACCAATGGTTAATGACATTTCAGAAACAATTACCAATTCCTTCAATGTGGTGTCATGATGAATTTTATAAGTGTCTTTATTGGAAATAATATAAAATACAAGAGAGATCACAGCAATAATCATCGACAGGGCAAAGAAACCGTAGCTGGATGTAATAATCGCCACATGTACGATCAGCCAGTAAGATTTCAGTACCGGAACAAGCGGAGTGATCTGTGGATCAAGCGCTGAACCTCCGTGTGCAAACCCCATCATAATGACCGCTACCATAAATCCGGATGCCGGAATGAGCGCGTTGGAATTTCTATAAAGGATCAATCCTGCAGTAATACCTACCCAGGAAATAAAGATAATCGCTTCATAACCATTACTCCAAGGGGCGTGACCTGAAATATACCATCTCGCCACAAGACCTAAGAAATGACACAGATATCCTATTAAACCAACAGCAATAATTGCTTTGATAATTTTGTTTAATATTCTTCCAGGCTTAAATAATTCAACAAATCCTAACACCAGAAGAAGTCCGCCGATGATCGTATAGAAGATCAGCAACTTAAAGTTGATATCCGCTTTATTCATGAAAACTTCAAGATCAACTTTAGATTTTGCAGGAACAACCGCTTTCCCCCATTTTTGCTGGTAATCTGAAAGCTTGGCCAGTTCAGCATCCGCTTTGCTCCAGTTTCCTGTCTTCTGCGCCGTTAAAGCTTCTGCAAAATAAGGCCCCATTACCTGCTGGGACTCCATATCCGGTTCGAATTTCTGATCAAGCCATGAATGCCATGTGTGGTTGGCATCATTTTTCACAGGAACAATTCTCATAAACTGCCCGCTGAAGAACTCGTTGAAGATCTGAACTCTTTCGTTTACAGCAATTACTTCTTTATCATAATTGGTCTGCTCAGCCGGTTTTTTACGGAAAGCAGTATTATAATCATGCTCAAGGATATAAGTTAGATTACCGTTGGCATCAGCCGGGAAAAGGTTCATTAATGAAGTATACCCTTCATCATTAGCCTTGGTCTTATTCTTCAGTTCGTCACCTCCCTTAGGACCTACCTTGATCATCGGAACCATCGTCCAGCTTGGCGTATCTGTATTAATCGAAAGGAACCACTGGTTGGCAGTCAGGTAATTTCCGTCTGTCCCTTTGAATTTGTCTTTCTTATATAGTTTTCTTAAAACATCTAATGCTTCTGTATTGATAGGAACAATTCTTCCTTCAAAACTCTGCACCAGAAGATATCCGAATTTATCTGCATGCTCCCTGCTGATCCTGTTTCTTGCAATGATTTCGTCAGGAGAGATTGATCTCATTTTATTCATTGGGGTTGCCAATGAGTTTTGTTTTGGAGCAGCACCATCAAGCGGCTGGACTGCCGGAGCCGGGGCATGAGAATGGTCATCACCTTCTACATGAATGTGCTCTCTGCTTCCGTCGGTTGTACCATGTGTTTCAATCTCCTGCGCGTTCATTCCTAAACTGAAGAACAATAGCAATACTGCTGCAGCCCTGGTCTTTTTCTTATTGGCATCAGTAAGCATCTTATTGAGCTTCCAGAAATGTGTTCCTTTCCAGAAGAAGATCACGAACATTCC
This sequence comes from Chryseobacterium sp. UF-290, assembly GCF_058245615.1. Classification (NCBI taxonomy): domain Bacteria; kingdom Pseudomonadati; phylum Bacteroidota; class Flavobacteriia; order Flavobacteriales; family Weeksellaceae; genus Chryseobacterium; species Chryseobacterium sp. UF-290. The sequence continues at coordinate 197,188 of NZ_JBSICB010000006.1, read as the reverse complement.
TAAAAACAACAATCCGTATCCGATATAAGAAATCAAAGTTCCCCAGTAATCATGGTTTACAGATAATACGGTTCCCATTCTGTCCGGATCAAAGCTTGACTGGAAGAAACGGTATCCCTTATGGTTGAGAACGTGATTCATGTATATTTTATAAGGAGTCTCTTTTCCTTCATCAATGATCTTCACATGACTTTCATAAGCACTTGGAGAAGAGCTTCCTGGATATGTTTCCATAACGAAATCATCCAGCTTCAATGCGAAAGGAGTATTATATACTTTAGGCCCGAATCCCACCATGATATTCAGACCATCCATTGTTACCTGCTTGTAAGCATTCGGGTTACCTCTTTCCACAGAAAGATCAACAATTTGTTTTGTTTTAGGACCATGCAGCTCTATTTGAAGCATGTCCGGAACATTAGCGTCTTTCTTTCTGTCTCCTTCAACAGCCATCAGTCTTCCTTTTTTAAGACCTTCAGGGACCACAAGCTTCAGCTCATTGATCGTATATAAACTTCTCAATGCCAAAGGCTGGAATTCATCTTTCTTCGTATTCCCTGTAGCCTGTGTTGCCATTGTCATAAAACTAGCATCAACAGGTGTTTTGATGAACAGCTTTCCTCCTTCATTTTTAAATTCAACAGCACCTTCAATAGCCCTGTTGAATGTAACCAAAGTTCCGTTGATGGATTTTGTTTCTCCCGGCTTGATATAAATATTCTGTCTTCCTGTATTTCCTGTAGAGACCAGATGAAGATATTCTGCTCCATTCGGTTCAGCCAGCAGACTGTCTTTTTTTCTTTGAATGTATTCTTTAGCGAACACCTTGATTTCTTTCCCGTGGAAATCATAGGTTGCTTTGAAGTCTTTGTGCAGCGGAGACATCAGGTAAGGAACATCCTGATAATTAAGAACATCACCTTTTTCCTCGATCTGGATCTTAAAGAAGTTCTTATCCGTTACGATTTCGTTGGAAGTTTCCCCTTCCCGGATGTGCATGGTACCTTCGAAACTGATATATCTGGTAATGGCACCACCAATAAAAATGAAAACAAAGGCAAGGTGAAAAACCAGAACAGGCCATTTATCTTTCTTCCACAGTCTGTATCTTCCGATATTTCCTATGAAGTTGAGAATAAGCAGGACCATGATCAGTTCAAACCATTTTGCCTCATAAATTAATGCTTTTGCTGTGGGAGTTCCATAGTCGTTTTCTAAGAACGTTGCATAGGCCATTGCGAATGCGTACACCAGCAACAATACAGCCATTGTCCTGGTTGAGATAAGAATATCTTGGAGCTTCTTCATGATTTATTGTACTTGACATGCAAAAATAAGGATGATAAACCACAAAGAACTGAAAAAAAGCTGTTTTTTGTCATTTTGAAGCCTGTTTTGCTTATTTTGAATCATTCTTAATAATATTGGAGTTATTAGGAAAAATTCAAAGTTTAAAACCGAAAAAATACAGATTTATAATACCTATATGAGTGATTGAAAACTTCTATTCAAAATACTCGTTGATAAAGCATTGTTGAATCATTAATAGGATGAATTAGAAGTTTATACAATATGGTGTCTCATACAATTTTTGACCTTGCTTCAGTTATCAGCTCTTCTATCTTATAAGTAGATTCATCCAAGTCTTTTGCTTTCAGAAATAAACCCAAAGCTTTTTTTTGGTTTTACTTTCAGCTGAAATGCGTCTGCAAACTGATTCAACCCATCTTCTGAAAGGCTGATATTTTTGCTGACGTATTTCATGTTTTGGAAAAGCATGGAAATCAAGTCTGAAAATTATCTTTACAATTCAGTTTAATTTCAAAAAAATAACCCTAAATTAGGCTTTCTTTTGAGTAAAAAAGATTCTTTTAGTGTTGAAAAAACATTAAATTTGCGACATTGATATTATGGATAAAAAGACACAAAAAAAACCGACTGAATCTCCTGAAAAAGGCAGAATTTTATCTAAGCCACGTATCTTTTCCGGGCTTACGTTTATACTTTTCTCTGCGGTCCTTGCTTTCTCTTTCATTTCTTATTTAATGAACTGGAAGGCTGACCAGAGCCAGGCAGGAACAATGCTTGACAAGAGTATAAAATCTTCAAATATTTTTGGCAAGGTGGGCGACTGGTTAGGAAATATCTTCATATTTGAAAGCATCGGTATCGCCTCCTTTATTATTGCCTTTTTATTTCTTGTCGTAGGAACACTGATCCTTAAAAAGAAAATCTTCAAGCCATGGAAAACGATTGGTCATTCCCTGTTTTTCATTTGCTGGCTTCCTATTTTCATGGGGGCCCTTACCAAAGGCCAGGGTGTTCTGGGAGGAGTTTACGGCTATCAGATCATGGATTATCTTAATTCCATTATCGGAACTGTAGGCTTATGGACCGTATTGGTCGCAAGTATCCTTTTATATTTTATTCTTGAATTCAATCTACGCCCAAGTTCGATCAAAGCAAAACTGGATAAGATCAATGAAAATACCATTGGAAAAGTCAAATCCATGATGCCGGATTCTGATGAGGATTTTGAAGCGGACGAGGACCTGAAAGAAGAGATTGAGGAAACAGAAGAAACAACTGCTCCTAATGTTACGGTAAGTGATATTCCAACCCATACTTCCAATAGTCCGTTTAACAAGACCAAGGAACAGGAAGCTGTAAGTGCTCCTAAAGGATTTCCTGAAGTTCCGGTTTCTACCAATATAGAAACCATTACAACACCTAACCATACTTCTTTTGAAGCTGGGCCAAAAGATGCTTCTCAACCTGTTAGCTTAAACCTTTCCGCAAAACCTGCAGTTCCGGTTTCAACTCCGGAAGAGGCATTTGATATCAGACCTTCCGCTCCATCATCAGTGGGTACAACATCCACACCAGCACAGGAAAACATTAAATTCAATGTGGAAGTAGCTCCGGTGATTGATATCCTGGATGATTCTGACAAAAAATCACAGGAGCTTGTAGAGAAGCACGGCCTGTATGATCATAAACTGGATCTTGCCAACTTCCAGATGCCAACTGTAGATCTGTTAAAGGATTATGGCAGCGAAGAAATTTCTATCAACAAAGAAGAACTAGAAGAAAATAAAAATAAAATCGTTGGACTTCTGAAAAACTTTAACGTAGGAATTGCAGAGATCAAGGCAACGATCGGACCTACTGTTACCTTATATGAAATTGTACCTGAAGCAGGGATCAGAGTTGCAGCGATTAAAAAACTGCAGGATGATATCGCTTTGAACCTTTCTGCACTAGGAATCAGAATAATCGCACCCATGCCTGGAAAAGGAACCATTGGTATTGAAGTACCCAGAAAAAACCCTACGATGGTATCTATGCGTTCTGTGATTGCTTCTCAGAAGTTTCAGAATACAGATATGGATCTCCCGGTGGTTTTCGGGAAAACGATCTCCAACGAGATTTTCATGGCCGATCTATCAAAGATGCCTCACCTTTTGATGGCGGGAGCGACAGGACAAGGTAAATCTGTCGGAATTAACGCGATCCTGACCTCTCTTCTTTATAAAAAGCACCCAAGTGAACTGAAGTTCGTAATGGTTGACCCTAAGAAAGTGGAACTTTCATTATATTCAAAAATTGAAAGACATTATTTAGCGAAGCTCCCGGATGCAGAAGAAGCGATCATCACAGATACCAATAAGGTGATCAATACCCTGAATTCATTGTGTATTGAGATGGATACCCGCTATGACCTTCTTAAGAACGCTTTCTGTAAAAACCTGAAAGAATACAACAAGAAATTTGCAGAAAGAAAATTAAATCCTGAGAACGGACACCGTTTCCTGCCTTATATTGTACTGGTAGTAGATGAGTTTGCGGATCTGATCATGACCGCCGGAAAAGAGGTTGAATTACCGATTGCCAGGCTGGCACAGCTTGCAAGAGCCGTTGGGATCCACCTTATTGTAGCAACACAGAGACCTTCCGTAAACGTAATTACGGGGATGATCAAAGCTAACTTCCCCGCAAGGGCTGCCTTCAGGGTAATTTCAAGTGTTGACTCAAGGACAATTCTGGATTCCCCGGGTGCTGATCAGCTGATCGGTAAAGGAGATATGCTTTATTTCAACGGAAATGAGATCTTAAGGCTTCAGTGTGCTTTCGTAGATACTCCGGAAGTGGAAAGAATCGCAGAATTCATTGGTGAGCAGAAAGGATATGCATCGGCATTCCTGCTTCCTGAATATGTTTCTGAAGATTCTACAAGTTCAGCAGGTACTTTTGACCCGAATGAAAAAGATGCGTTATTCGAAGAAGCGGCAAGAATTATCGTTTCTACACAACAGGGGTCTACCTCAATGCTTCAGCGACAACTGAAACTGGGCTATAACAGAGCCGGCAGAATTATGGATCAGCTTGAAGCAAGCGGTATCGTCGGAGGATTCAACGGAGCTAAGGCAAGAGAGGTCCTGATCAGTGATCTTCATTCTTTGGAACAGTTTTTGGAAGATTTGCGTAGCTAAAGGAAAATCTGAGGATTTTAACCTTTTACATGAAAAAATGTCTAAAGAATATTAAATAAGAAAATGAAAAATATTATTTCAAAAGTTATATTAGGAAGTTTTGTTGTAGGTGCAGTAGGAATGGCAGATGCTCAAAAGATCGATGCTAAAGCTAAAAAGATATTGGATGATATTACAGCCAATTACAATTCTAAAAAGAATTCTTACTTCAAATTTTCTTTTGGAAGCGGCCTTAACGGACAGGTTACAAAAACTGAACCCGGTATTTACTATGTAGCGGGAGAAAAATACAAACTGAAGATCATGGATACTGAACAGATCTTCGATGGAAATAAGATCTACAATATCAATGCGGATGATATGGAAGTAACGATTGCAAAGCCTAACGGAAGCAGCACCATGTTCTCCCCTATCAACTATCTTACCACTTACAGGAATGATTACAACGTAACATATAACGGTAAGAAAATGGTCAATGGAGTCAATGCCGATTTTATTAAGCTGACCCCTGTGAAAGCAAACGGAATACAGTATGTTTATCTTTTTGTAGATTCAGCAAAAAAACAAATGGTAAAGCTGGAACAGCATGGAAATAATAAGGACGTTGCAGTGATCGCCATTAAGGAATACAAAGAAAATCAACAGCTGGATCCTAATATGTTTGTTTTTGACAAGAATAAGTTCAAAGACTACGTAATTACAGAGCTTTAAAGTAAAAAAGCAAAGCCGCGAATTTGAAAATTAACCTTTTGCAGTTTTGCTCTGGAAAAAAAATAACAAAATATGAAAAGCCACAAGTAAACTTTGTGGCTTTTTGATTAATTTTGGCGCATGTTAAAAATACTAGACCGATATATCATAAAAACCTTCTTTGGACCGTTTTTCTTTATATTCAGCGTATTGTTTTTCATTTTTATTGTAAACATTATCTGGGTTCAGCTGGGGCAATTTATGGGTAAAGGATTAAGCTACTGGCAGATCCTTAAACTTCTTTTTTATCTTGGAGTAAGTGTGATCAGTATGGTTCTGCCACTTACCATTCTTTTGGCAAGTATAATGTCTTTCGGAGAATTTGGCGAAAGGTATGAGCTTGCAGCAATGAAGGCCGCGGGAATTTCTCTGACAAGGGTAATGGCACCGCTCCTGGGAGTAGCAACAATCCTGGCCATCATGCTGTACTTTTTTTCCAATAATATCATCCCGGATTTTCAGAAGAAAGCAAAAAATATGCTTTTCAATATTGCGCAGACCAAACCTGCGCTTAATTTTACTCCCGGACAGTTCATTGATCAGATCCCCGGGTACATGGTAAAGTTTGATAAGATCTATGGAGAGAACGGAGAAAATATTGAAGGGGTTTTTGTACACAAAAAAGCAAATACTTACGAAAACCAGCAGTCCATTGTAGCTGAAAAAGGAAAGTTCGTTCCTGCAGCCAATAAGAATTTCCTTAAGCTGGTCCTGTACAATGGCTATGTATTTGAAGATGCTTTCGCCGGAAAAGGTGACAATGTGAGACAGAAACAACCTGACCAGGCCATTAAATTCGATACGCTGGTCAATCACTTTGACATCAGTGATATCATTAATAAAGCGATCGAAAAAGAGCAGATCACAGATGACTACCGTTTCCAGACCTATAACCAGCTTAATGAAACCATTGCCAGAAGCAAGAAAGAGAATAAGCAGTTCTTTGACAATATAGGAGCTGAAGTTTTGGGACAGACCAATTCCATCATCAACTATATGGACAAAGGCAACAAACATAAAGTAGCTCCAAAGGTACAGATCAAATTAGACACCGTAAAAGGCAATAAAAAACTGGAGATGATCTACTATTCTTACAACAGGCTGGATAACCTGAAATCAACACTGGAGTCAAAAAAGAATGAATTCAGCAACAATGTAAAATATTTCAGTAAGGTAGTTATCTACCAGCAAAGAATAGTATCGTATTCTGTAACCTGTATCATCTTCTTCCTGATAGGGGCCAGTTTAGGATCCATCATCAGAAAAGGAGGTATGGGACTTCCTGTGATCATAGCGATCATTATTTTCATCATCTTTTACGTCATGAACGTGGGAGTGGAAAATATGTCATGGAGCGGAAAAATGAACCCTTATCTTGCAGCATGGCTTCCGAATTTAATTCTCTTTCCATTCGGAGTCTGGATGACGTACAAAGCGCTTACCGATTCACAATTGTTTGATGCTGAAAAGTACAAGGCACTGTTCAAACCTGTTACAAGACTATTTGTAAAGAATAAGGAGCATAAGAGATATCAGTAGTTTTTTTAATTAAGAGCCTGTTTAAATTTAATTGCTAATAATTTTGTATAATTAATTTAACGCTTTATTTTTTTTATTTTCCCGCTGATTTTGCTGATTTAGCAGATCATTATTCGTAAATCAAATCAGCGGGATTTGCAAAATCAGCGAGAAATAATATTTTAATACAAATTTAAACAGGCTCTAAGAAATTATGATATTCAGAGAGTAAGAAATTACAGGCCCGGATTTTCCGGGCCTTTTTATGTTTAAAACTATAGAGCTTTTTTAAACTACAATATTCTCCTGCTTCCGGTCTTCAGGCTTCCCCCATTCTTTAAAAAAGAATTTCTCTTCAAACGATAAAAGATTATATTTACAAAAAATTAAAACTATAACTACATGAAAAAAGTGCTGGTATTAGGCCTGTTTACACTGTTTTCCTTTAATGCCTATGCACAGGAGGATAACAATACGGATTATGAATTGAGAGCAGATGAAAAATATGGATATATCATCGACAAAAACGGAAAAAAAACCGAAGGAATTGTAAGATTGAACGGAGATGCCACGTATCCCTGGAACAATCAGAAAAAAGTAAAGTTTATTGCTGTATCTGACATTGATAAATCCAGAAAAAAACAAAAGTTCAGGACACTTGACACTGACGATATCAAGGAGTACGTTGCCTTTGATGAAAACAATAATGAAAGACATTTCGAAAGCATCAAATATACCAACACCAAGGAAGGTTTCAATACTGCGACAGGAGGCTTAAGCGGCAACATTAAGGCGTTCAATAATCTTACAAAAAGTACACAGTTTGCTGAAATTGTAAAGGACGGAAAGATCAGGGTGTATAAGCTTTATGGCTACCCTACCACTTTCTCAGCAGGAAACAGCCAGATCGCCGCGGCAGAACAGGAAACCAAAAGAATGAGACAAAATCCTTCCTACATCTATTCCAAGAAAGGCGGCAAAATTGAAGAGCTTACCTTTGCCAAGGCCAAAATGATCATATCAGACTGCAGCTATACCAAGGGGAAAATGACCGGCGGTGCCTATGCTTCTTTAAAAAACGATGAAAAGAAAAGGTCAGGCCTCGGTAAATTAATCAAAAGTCAGATCGATGATGTAATGTCCAATGTTCCGGAAATTATAGAGGAAGTCATTACAGATTACAATGAAAACTGTAAATAAAACAATAATCCAATTCATAAAAAAGAGGCTTCTTAATTGAAGCCTCTTTTTTACTTTCAAAGCCTGAAGTTGACATTTTCAACTTTTAAGCTCTATTATTTAACGATCATCTCATTATTTGTACAGGATTAAAACTGATAAACAAGGGCATTAATATTCATCCCGGCTCCTACAGAAGCAAATAGTACCACATCATTTTTTTTGATCTCATGCTGTTCCAGCTCCCCCCTCAGAATCATCGTCAACAGTGAAGGAATGGTGGCCACACTGCTGTTTCCAAGTTTCTGAATGACCATAGGCATTATATTTTCAGGGACAGGTGTTCCATACAGCTGATAAAACCTGTCGACAATGGCTTCATCCATTTTTTCATTAGCCTGATGAATGATGATCTTATTCAGCTGATGGATGGAATATCCACTGCTGTCCAGACATTTTTTCATGGCAGCAGGAACATTCACCAAGGCAAATTCATATATTTTCCGGCCATCCATCTTGATGTATTTTGTGTCAGGACATTTTTCATTGTTGTAAGACTTTCCAAAGTACAGATAGTCTTTCTCATTGAGAGTATAAGAAGCTGATAAATGTGCCTTTATCCCTGATTCATCGTCGTTGTTGATTTCTAAAACAGCAGCACCTGCTCCATCAGCATAGATCATGCTGTCCCTGTCATGGATATCCACCACACGGGAAAGCGTTTCAGCACCGATGACCAGGCAACGTTTGGCAATGCCTGATCTAATAAACGCATTTGCCTGTATCACCCCTTCAATCCATCCGGGACACCCGAACAGCACATCATAGGCAACACAAAAGTTATTTCTGATTCCCAGTAAATGTTTTACCCGGGCCGCAAGGCTGGGAACCGTATCTGATTGTACCGTTCCAAAGCGGACATCTCCAAAATTATGGGCAAAGATAACATAGTCTAATGTCTCAGGATCTATTCCTGCATCCTCTATGGCAGAACGGGCAGCAATGAACCCGAGATCTGAAGTCACCTGTGTACTGTGAGCATATCTTCGTTCTTCAATGCCTGTGATCTTCTTTAATTTATCCGTAATAGATGCATTATTATCTTTTAATAAAACGCCTTCTTCATTAAGAAAAATATGTTTGTCAAAAAATAAATTGGTTATTGTTTCAGATGGGATGTAGTTTCCTACGCCGGTAATCTTCGTCATCATTTTAATGTTTAATTTCCTGTTTTTAAATAAGACTACAGGAATTGTTGTATAAATATAATGAATTAACGCTAATGCATATCAATATATTACAGGCTAAGGCACTATTCTAGGAAAAATTTAAAACAACTTATATGCAAGACTCATCAATATAACTTTGAAACGAATAAAAGGTCTTATTTCACAAAAGAAAAAGAGGCTTCCAACCAGGAAACCTCTTTCTATATTTTTAAAAACCGAAAATTATACTTTCATAATTTCAGCTTCTTTTGTCTTAAGATGCTCATCGCAAAGTTTTACATACTTATCAGTATAGGTCTGAATTTCTTCTTCCACACCTTTTATAACATCTTCAGAAACTCCGTCAAGTTTTTTCAGCTCCTTCAAACCGTCCTGTCTTGCATTTCTTACCGTTACTTTAGTCTGCTCAGCTTCAGCTTTAGCCTGTTTTGCAAGCTCGCGTCTTCTTTCCTCTGTTAAAGGCGGAACATTAAGGATAATGTTCTCTCCGTTATTAGAAGGTGCAAAACCTAAATTTGAATTAATGATAGCTTTTTCAATGGCACCGATAGCCGTTCTGTCCCAAGGTTGAATAGAGATTGTCATTGCATCCGGTACAGAAACATTGGCAACCTGGTTGATAGGAGTCGGAGCTCCGTAATATTCCACCATTACATCCTGAACCATAGTTGTAGAAGCACGTCCTGCTCTAATTCTTTGAAATGCATGATCCAAGTGCTTTACAGCTGCGTCCATGTCCTGTCTTACAGATTCTAATATAAGATCTAATTCTTCCATTATTATAGTATAGTTTGATAAATTACACATTATTTTAAAATACTGAATATCAAAAAGTCATTTATTTTCAAATTCTACAGCCACCTGTATTCCTGATTGCTTTTCGCCTGTATTTTAGTATTCAGTGGTGCAAAAATAATAATTGTTTTTGATATAGAGTATGTATAACTTATCTAATTTTTTAATCACGTAATTTAAATAGTCCCTTTTAATATTACAAGCTGTTATTGATCTTTTATTCTCTTTTCAAGGGCTCCCTGAGCCCAACTCTCATAAGCTTGTACCAGAAATATCTGTTATAACAAAGGACGAGATGATCATCAAAATAATAGATCAGATCATTGGATGGATTTCCTCCCATCTGCTCTCAACAGGAAAGCAAACGATAAAAGCTGAAGTAAATGAGTAATTATTAAAGAATGCAGAGGAAAAATTCTTTATAAAATAAAACCACCTGTCACAATAATCAATGTTGCAACAGGTGGTTTATAATATGATAACACTTACTTTTATCTTAATAATCGTAAGCCTTTACTATTTTGCTATAAGTATAGAGATTTGCTTGTCCGATAATAATAGCTCACATTTATTCTAAATTGCTATTTTCAGCTGTCTGACTACAAATCAACTAGAGTTCCTACATTTTCTCCCTCTACAATTCTTTCCAGATTACCTTCTTTATTCATATCGAATACGATGATGGGTAATTTATTTTCATGGCTCAGGGTAAATGCGGTCATATCCATTACCTTAAGGTTTTTCTCAAATACTTCATCAAAAGATAATGAATTGTATTTTACGGCATCGGCATTCTTTTCAGGATCGCTGTCATAGATTCCGTCTACCCTTGTTCCTTTTAAGATCACATCCGCCCCTATTTCAATTGCTCTCAATGTTGCAGCTGTATCTGTTGTAAAATAAGGATTCCCTGTTCCTGCACCGAAGATCACCACTCTACCCTTTTCAAGGTGTCTTACCGCTCTTCTCTTGATGAAAGGTTCAGCCACTTTATCCATTTCGATTGCAGACTGAAGTCTTGTTTTGATTCCTGCATCTTCCAGCGCTCCCTGTAATGCCATACCATTGATCACAGTAGCCAGCATTCCCATATAGTCACCCTGCACTCTGTCCATTCCTTTTGCAGCCCCTGCCACACCACGGAAAATATTTCCTCCTCCAATGACGATCGCTACCTCACAGCCTTTTTCAACTACTTTTTTGATCTCAGCAGCATATTCCTGCAGTCTTTCGTTGTCAATACCGTACTGTCTGTTCCCCATTAATGCCTCGCCGCTTAGTTTCAGAAGGATTCTTTTATATTTCATCTTTTATTTTTAATAACTTTTTATTAGCGTTGGTTTTCCCAAAATTTGATTTTGCAAATATAATCATTAAAAATATTGATAAAAGAAAAATATTTAATTACAAATAATGTCCGAAATATTTTGAAAAGTACGAAAAAGGATTATTTTTGCATTAATTATAAATTGAGTTGAAGAAAATTATCATTTTTTCATTATTTCTATCAGGAATTGTTTCTTATGCGCAAACAGGAACAAATGTTTATCCGTTCTTAAATGTACCTGTATCTGCAAGACAGGCTGCTTTGGGTGGAGATGCGATTTCGATAAGAGATTATGATGTTTCCTTTGCAATTGCAAACCCTGCCTTGTTAAATAAAGATTCAGATCAACAGCTTTCTGTAAACGCTACAGCTTATCTTGCCGATTCGAAATACGGAACAATAGCTTACGCCAAAGATTTTGAGAATGGTCATATGGCCACCATCAACGCCAGGTATATGAGCTACGGAAGTATTCCAAGAACGGATGAAAGCGGTTTTCAGGACGGCGAGTTCAAGGCTTCAGACGTTGCCATTGGTGCAGGCTATGCCTATCAGTTTGAAGAAGACTGGACCATTGGTGGAGGGCTTAACTTCGTCACCTCAAAAATTGACAACTATACTTCTTCCGCCATTTCAGGAACCGCGGGAGTTACCTATCATAATAAAAAAAATAAAGAAGTAGTTTCCCTGGTATTGAGAAATTTTGGTTTCCAGCTGAAGTCATTCAACGGAGTAAGAGAAAATCTTCCGTTCAGAATTGATCTCGGATATACCAAAACCATCAAAAATTTCCCTCTTGCAGTCACCATTACAGCTCATGATCTCCAGAAGTTTGATATTTCTTCGGAATATAATAAAGATGGACAAAAGGTGAATGCGGGCAGAAAGATCGCAGATCACTTCTCACTGGGAGCAGAGCTTTTCCCGGAAAAGAACTTTAATATCAGGCTGGGTTATAATGTAAGAAGAGGAAATGAGCTTGCCGTGGCAGATCAAAGAAACTTTTCAGGACTTTCTGGAGGATTTGGCGTCAAAGTATCAAGATTCCGCATTGATTATGCTCATGTAAGATATCACAACTCTTCGAACGTCAATCAGATAGGAATTTCCATGGACCTTTCCAGCCATCGGGGAGAGTAATTTACGACCGGGAATTTTCTTAATTATTCTGAAATTTTTGTACTTCTTCTTGATTTTTAAGAAAAAATCTTGAAATTTGCAGTATGAAAAAACCTGTAATAGCTATCGATGGGTACTCGTCTACCGGAAAAAGTTCTATCTCTAAAATCATTGCTGATAAACTAGGACTTATCCATATGGACACAGGAGCGCTTTACAGAGGTGTAACCTGGTATGCGCTGCAGCAATGCCTGGATGAAAACGGTGAAATTGACCTGAATACATTATTCTCTTCTTTAGACCGGATTAAGCTTGAGTTTAAAAACAACGACGGGACACTGATCCTTTTCCTTAATGATAATGATATCTCTAAAGAGATCCGAACCAATATAGTATCTGACAATGTCAGCCTTGTGGCCAAGCAAAAAGAAGTAAGAGATTTTTTATTGCAGTCACAACGTTCTTTAGCAGAAAAAGGAGGCGTTATCATGGACGGACGTGACATAGGGACAGTAGTTCTGCCAAATGCGGACTATAAGTTCTTCCTTACTGCCAGTATTGATGAAAGAACCAACAGAAGGTTTCTGGAATTAAAAGGCTTGGGAATCGAAACGGACAAGGAACAGGTAAAACAAAATCTTATTGAAAGGGACAAGATCGATAGCGAGCGTGAAATAGCCCCATTAAAGCAGGCTGACGATGCTATCGTCATTGATAATTCTGAGCTGACCAAAGAAGAAACGATAGAACTTATTCTATCTCATATCGAAAAGATTTAACATTTTTTAATAGGCCTACACCCTCATTTGGTACACAAATTGTAAGTTTTATTACTGTAAAAACTAATCTAATATTAATTATTAAAAAACTTAAAATGTCTAGAAAAGGAAATAATACAGCAGGTATATTGGCAGGACTTCTTGCAGGTGCTGCGGCAGGTGTGATCTTAGGAATGCTTTACGCGCCTGAAGAAGGAAAAGAAACCAGAAAAAAAATCAAGAACAAAGCAAGTGATCTGAAAGATCAGGCTAAAAATAAATACGGAGAGGTTTCTGAAAAAGTAAAAGACCAATACAGCAATATTTCTTCTACTTTCAAAGAAACAGCAAACAGTGTAGCCCATACGGTGAAAGACGGATATGACAAATACAAAGATCAGATCGTTTCTAAAACTGCAGATGTAGTAAAGGATGTGGAAGCGGAATTGAATGATCTAAAAAAATAAGTAATTTATCTTTTTTAAGTAAATTACAGAAAGGAACTTTTGTGCGAAAGTTCCTTTTTTTGTAACTTTAAAAAAAAACAATGATAGAAACTATTAAAGAATACGCCTCGAAGAGAATAGATCTCCTGAAAATTGAAGCTACTGAAAAGTCTTCTCTTTCTGCCGGGCTCATTACCTACTTTGTAGTACTGCTTGTTGCTTTTGCTTTTTTTATTGTCCTTTTCAACTTTGGAATTGCTTTCCTTATTGGTAAAGCATTGGATAATTATTCCTACGGGTTCTTAATCGTTGCCGCATTTTATGGTGTGGTAATGGCTTTTGTTATTGCTTTCAAAAATAAGATTGTCAATACGGTCGCAGATCAGGTTATTAAATTTTTAAATCATTAAACTATGGGCAGAAAATATGAAAGCATAGAAGAATTAAGAAGAAAGAAAAAACTGCTTCAAGGTGAAATAAATGATCTGGAGAACCTTCTTACATTCAAAAATACAAAGGAAAGCTTAAGTGCATTTACTAACGGACTTAGTGACCAGTACCTGCAGGAAAAGATAGATAAAGATGGTGATGAAAAAGTAGTTCTTAGAAAAGATGTCATTGCAAAACAGCTTACCTCTGAAGTAAAGGACCTATTTATCAATAAAAATACCGCTGTAGGCCTTGCCAGCTCAGCATTTAAAGGAAATATTACAGACAGCCTGGTAAAACTCGGTATCACTGCCGTTGTAGGAAACTATGCTAAAAAGAATATGAAAAGCTCCAACTGGAAGAAAAAGCTTGTAGGAGCCGTATTGATATACCTTGCCCCCATCGCCCTGAAATATGTCAGAAAAAAAATGGAAGAATATCAGAAAAATAAAAGTGTTTCCAGCCTAGAACAATTGATATAGAAGTTAGAAATTAGAGGTTAGAAGTTAGAGAATACTCAATAGTGATTGATAATAACTTCTAACCTCTAGCTTTTTACTTTGAAAATAGTTGTCCTAAAATAATCCCGGCAGCCATTGATACATTCAGACTTTCTGTAGACTGGGATTTTCCAAACCTCGGGATACTGATACATTTCTGTAAAAGCTTCTCTGTTTCCGGTCTCATTCCGTTCCCTTCATTTCCTAAAATCAGATTGACCTTTTCTGGTTTTTCAAAAGTATAAATATTCTCCCCTTCCATATCCGTTCCTATATTTACATTTTCCGTTACAGAAAGATATTCCGCAAGATTAGTATAAACAATATTCACCCGGGTAAAAGATCCCATACTGGCTTGAATCACTTTCGGATTGTAAAAATCCACCGTGTCTTCACTGCAGATGATCTGCTCTATCCCGAACCAGTCTGCCAATCTGATAATTGTCCCTAAATTTCCGGGATCCTGAATCCCATCCAAAACGAGCTGTATACTCTTGTCTGCCTCTCTTTTTTCTTCCGCAAGATAACATACGGCAACAGAGTCTTTTGGGGTTTTAAGAAAACTGATTTTTTTTAATTCATTTTCAGAGATATGGGTCACAGGAATGTCAGTACGGTCCAATTTTTGCGGATCGGTTGATAATATTTCTTTAACTTTAAAGTTAGAATTGAAAAGTTCACAAATGATTTTGTTACCTTCAACCAAAAACAAATTGTATTTTTGTCTGAACTTCTTTTTATCTAAAGATTGTAAAACTTTTATTGTATGAGCTGTAAGCATTATAAGAATTCTCCTCAAAAATATTATAAAATTATCTCATTTGCAACATTTGTTGGCCTCCTTTATGCTTGTAGTACGACAAAAAAAGTTCCTGAAGGCGAATATCTGCTTACTAAGAACAATTTTGAGTTCGGGGATAAGAAAGAGTTTTTCGATGAGGAACTGAAAGATTATATTCAGCAGAAGCCCAATAAAAAGCAATTCCTGTTCATGCCATTAAGTCTTCTTCTGTACAATATGGCTAATCCGAAATACGATACGATACTTAATGAATATATGACCTATCCCGGTGAGATGAGAAACCAGAAGCTAAGGGATTCTCTATTCATTAAATATAATATGCAGAGTAATGTAGGGAAAGGGCTTCTCTTTGACCGATTGCTGCATAACTGGGGAACTCCTCCGGTTATTCTGGATCAGACGAAAAGTGAAAAAAGTGCCGAATCTATTAAGAAGAGACTTACCTACAGAGGTTATTGGGATGCTGATGTAACCTATAAGCATACGTTGGATTCCGCTTCTAAAAAAGCAGCTGTCAATTATTTCATAAAACATAACGAACCTACCCGAATCAAGGGCTATTATTATAACATTCCTGACCAGGGAATCAAAGGGTATTATACCTATAATCTGAACAGAAGTCTTGTCAGATCCGGAAGAATTCTTGATCAGACAGTGCTTGAGAGAGAAGTAACAAGAATTACGGATCTCATGAGGGAATTCGGGTTCTATAAGTTTAACAGTTCCAATGATGAGGTTTATTTTGTTGCGGATTCTCTGAAAAATACAAAGCAGGTCCCGCTGACATTGGAGATTCATAAAGATTCTTTAGACAGTCCTTATAAAATTTCAACTTTTGGGAATATAGACGTTGCCATTGTGGATGAAGCCCATGATTATCCAAGAAATACGAAAAAGGACAGTTTAAGGAGAATAAGATTCCACACAGCGAATGATAAGTATAAACTTTCATCTATCTGGAGAGCGATTATTCCGGACAGTAAACAGGTTTTTGATCAGACCAAGCTGGACGTGACCAAAAGAAATATTCTGGCGATGAACAACTTTAGTATTGTAAAAGCAAGAGATTCCTTAAGACAAGGTGGAATAGCTGCTCCTAATGACAGTATTGTGGATGTCCTGTATGTACTGAAACCTCTGCCAAAATATGAGCTTAAAGTGGGAACCGATCTTAATTATTCTCAGGTCTTGAATCTGGGGATCTCTCCTAATGTAGACCTTACTACCCGGAATGTTTTCAGAGGGGCAGAAAACCTTTCTACGAGCCTCTCAGGAACGTTTGGCTCTATCCGAAGTACAAAGGATATTGATAAAAGGGTTCCCGCTTACGAAATAACAGCCCAGGCATCCCTGAACTTCCCAAGGTTATTGCTCCCTTTTAATTATTATAAATTTATTCCTAAACGATACACTCCTACTTCATCTATTCTTCTGGGAGCATCTATACAGAACAATATAGGCTTGGGAAGAGTTATCTTCAATACAGGACTTAATTACCAGGCTAATGTCAATGACCAGGTATATCATAAGCTTACTTTATTCAACACTCAGGTCAGTCTGACCAAAAATAAAGATGCTTACTATGATTACTTTGTGAATGACCGTATTGTAAGAGATGAAGTATTTGATGATTATTTTGCATACCGACCTAATGTCGGGCAGGAATTTCATTCCGGACAAAAAACCACTGATCAGGTTTCACAGGAGATATTTGAAGATAATGATTATATCTCCAGCCTGGATCAATCAGGAGCCAACCGTCTTACAGCATTTTTAGGAACATTAGTGAATAAAGACAGGCAAACACAGGATGTTCTTATTTCTTCTATGATTTATAACTTTGTATACAGTGAGATCGGAAAAAAAGAATACCCCAATGCCTTTTATTTTAACGGGAAAGTTGAGCTTGCCGGTAATATCCTGAGCCTGTTTAATAAAAAAGATAACAGCGGAGGTGTTGTTACCGGCCCTCAAAGAACCATTTTCGGACTTCCTTATGCACAGTTTGTCAAATTCGATATCGATGCAAGAAAATATTTCAGGTTCAATGGAAATCAAACGCTGGTACTCCGTCAGTTCATGGGAGTTGGGATTCCTTATGGGAATTCTAAAGATATGCCTATCATTAAATCTTATTTCAATGGGGGTTCCAATGATATCAGAGCATGGGTAGCATTTGGCGGATTAGGACCTGCAGACTCTCAGGTTGATGAAAGGGTGCGTACCTATATGACCGACAATTTAAAGCTCACCACGAATATAGAGTATAGGGTTCCGTTCAACAAAATGTACGAAGGGGCTTTGTTTACGGATATCGGTAATACCTGGAGCCTTCGTAATTATAACGACGGGTATGGAGATGAATTCAAATTCAATAGGTTTTTAAAACAGGTAGGTATCGGTAGCGGATTCGGATTGAGAATAAATATCGCTTATATTACTGCCCGACTCGATCTTGCTTATAAGATCTATGACCCTAACAAACCTGAAGGAGACCGATGGAGATTTAAGTACTTCCAGCCTTTCAAGCCTACGCTTAATATTGCGTTCGGATATCCTTTCTAATCCGGAGAAACGCCTAAAATAAAATAAATTACAGCAATCACACGGGCGAGGATTTCCCTCGCCTGATTTCTGTAAAAACTTTCAGGTTTCGTAACATCCTGTGCATCAAAACCTAAGGCGTTCATATCATTATTCCTTGCAAAAAACAATGCCCGAAGGTTATGAAATCCCTGTGATACGATAATTACATTTTTCTTTTTATAGACGTCCTTACAGCGAAGGATACTTTTATAGGTATTAAAACCTTTAGGATCTTCTATAATGATATCTTCAGGCACTCCTTCCTGATAGATCAGATAATTTTTCATGGCAGCAGGTTCATTATAGCCCTTGCTTTTTTCCCCGCTTACAATGATCTTTTTGATCTTGCCATGATGATAAAGCAGAGCCGCCGCATCCATTCTTTTGGTAAAATAAGGATTGGAAACCCCTGATCTCATCTTGGGAGAGGTTCCCAACACCAGGGCAATTTCCCGGGGCGGAATCTTGGATATTTTAGTATAGGTACGTCCGTTGGTAAGCCCAAAAACCCAGACATTACAGAAACATATCATTAGAATTCCCAATTCCAGTGATATAAGACCTAAATTAAATATGTTCCTGATAATTCTCAACTAAGGTCAAAGTTAAGCTTTATTTTTTTACTTTTCACAATCGACATACAGGCCAGAATGTGTCCCTGCTCTTCTTCTTTCTCTGTAAGATACTCATTTTCCAGAAGTTCCACTTCTCCTTCTTCCAAGGCACATTCGCAACTTCCGCAAATTCCCGATTTGCAGGAATAAGGAACAGGAAAATTCTGTAACAGAAGCTGTTGAAGAATTTTATTCCTGTTATCAGGAAGCCGGGTAGTATAGTTTTTACCGAACATGGTAAATTCCACTTCTATATTTTCAATAAGGGGGAATTCTTTTTCTACCGGATAAATATCATTATCAAACTCCTCAAAAAGCTCAAAATGAATATTTTTTTTCGGAATTCCGTGGTGAAAGCAGGCATTTGCCAGCGTTTTGATCATTTCTCCTTTTCCACAGATCAATACTTCATCCACAGCATCCCAGATCGTAGACTCTTCATCAGTATCATCCAGATGCAGAATCTGGTTGATGATAAGATTAAGCTTTTTTTCATCCAGCCTGCCATAGAAAAACTGATCTGAAGTCTTTTCCCGTGAAAAAAAGTAAAAGATCTGAAGCCTGTCACCAAAAGTTCTGGCAAGGGTATCCAACTGATCCCGATAGACCAGTTCCTCTGAGCTTTTATTTCCGAAGAACAGAAACAATCTTGTTCTCGGTTCGTTATGAAGTATGTTTTTAAAATGACTTAATATCGGGGTAATCCCAATACCTCCTGCAAAGGCAACAATAGTCCTGAATTCACTTGGTTTGGACACTAAAGTAAATCTCCCTGCAGGCTCACTTACCGGCAGCTCATCCCCCACATTATAATTCTGAAATAGCTGTGAAGTAGCACCATCAGGGGAATTCACCTTGATTCCCAGGCATATTCTTCCTTCATAAGGAGCTGAAGTCATCGAATAATCATTAATAACCTCTTTACCACGTGATTCGAATTTCACACTTACGAACTGCCCTGCTTCAAACTTAAAATTTTCCTTTAAATTCCCCGGAATGTCAAACTCCAGAGAAAAAGTATTTTTGGTCAGCTCTTCCTTTTTCGCTATTTTTAGCCGATGAAACTGTATCAGTTTCCCTTTGTAGATTTGTTGTTCCATAACTTCAATTCAAAAATAGATAAAAAATAATTTATGAAAAAGATAATTTTATCCACGTTACTCCTGGCTGCACTCTACAGCTGTAAAAAAGATGGACAAAAAAATGGAGATACCCTTTCAGATGTACAAACCACAAGTCCTGAAAATAATATATATGTTCCTATCGAGTTTTCCCCGGAAGATGTAGGCAAATACCTTGCTAAAAATAATGATACATTATATGTCACTAATTTTTTTGCGACATGGTGCGGACCATGTATGAGAGAGATTCCAAGCTTTAAAGACAAAATGCAGGAATTAAAAGGTAAGCCTGTGAAATTTACTTTTATCAATCTTGATAATAGAGATGATTGGGAAAGTGATGTTAAAGATTTTGTATTGGAAAATAGCCTTGCAGGAAGTGTAATTTTACTGGACGGACAAAAATTAGATCAGAATTTCTTTTCCAAAAACTTCA
Organism: Chryseobacterium sp. UF-290; assembly: GCF_058245615.1. Classification (NCBI taxonomy): domain Bacteria; kingdom Pseudomonadati; phylum Bacteroidota; class Flavobacteriia; order Flavobacteriales; family Weeksellaceae; genus Chryseobacterium; species Chryseobacterium sp. UF-290. Next base: position 177,086 of record NZ_JBSICB010000006.1, on the reverse strand, counting down.
AACAATGGAACGGCGATGCTATTCCTTTTACTTTCATGAGAAAAGGAAGTAAAACCGATGAATATTCAGGGATGATGACAGAAGAAGTATTGAATGCAAAAATCAATTCTTTTCTACAATAAAATACAGACTGAACGCTTCTGAATCATGTCAAAAAGATTTAAAATCCTGTGTTTAATATTTGTGATCGCAATCCTTATAGGTGCTGTCATTAATCTAAACACAGGATTTCTTAGTTTAAGCTTTCAGGATTTTTTTCAGGATTCTTCCCAAAGTCAGATCGCTGAAATCCGGATCAACCGTGTTTTGGTAATGCTGCTGGCAGGGATTTCCATTCCCACTTCAGGCTTTCTGATGCAGGAATACTTCCAGAACCCATTGGCAGGACCGGATATCCTCGGAATTACCTCAGTGGCCAGCTTATCGGTTGCCTTTTATATCTTTTTTTCATATAATATGGTGCTGCCAGAGTTTCTGCAGAATAGTCTTCTCAGCTTATCAGCCATTGGAGGGAGTCTGATACTCATGCTGGTCCTATTATCAATGTCCAGTAAATTTCAGGATAAATCTTATCTTATCATCTTCGGATTCCTGGTATCCGCTTTTGCCGGGGCAATCGTTTCTTTGCTTCAGTTCTATGCAGAAAATCAAAGCCTGAAAAATTATATTTTATGGTCATTTGGGGCGAATAATATGGTGACCAGAAATCAGATATACGTTTTACTGGTTTTAGTTCTGACAGGATTATTCTTCTGCTTTAAAACCATCAAACCCCTCATCGGAAACTCACTCGGAACATCATATGCACAAAGCCTGGGAGTCAATCTGAAACAATTGAAGTTTCTGATCATTATATCCTCTACTCTTCTCTCTGCTTCAATTACTGCTTTTTTGGGTCCTATCCTGTTTATTGGAATTGTTGTTCCGCATTTCTGCAGAATGATTTATAATCCATCCCAGCTATGGCAGCAATGGATTCTCAATATGTTTCTGGGAATGCTTATCATGCTACTTTTCTCGGTCATCTCAGAAAAAACACAGATTCCATTGAATGTGATAAGTTCTGTTTTTGGAATTCCGGTTATTCTGATGATGCTCTTGAAACAGAATAAAGTATAATTTACGGTTGGAGAAACGCAAAGACGCAAAGACTTTATCTAAGATAAAATTTAATCATGCATAAAAGCTAGAATCTTAGCTTATACAATCTTCTATTTGCACGCTCCCTAAGAATATACCTACTACTTGATGAGTTTTTAAATATTTGCGATTATCCAACTATTCATATATTTATGAAGTATAAGACACAACATAAATGACAGAAAATGAATTATCAAAAATCGTAAATTGTTTATAAATTTGACAAAGTCAAATTCCTTGCGTCTTAAAAACAGTATTTTTGTAAAACATTTTTGCGCCTTTGCGTTTAACCAACTCTAAACATGCATTTACAGATCAAGCAAGCCAACATCGGTTACCATTCAACTTTAATTTCAAATGCCCATGCGGATCTGAAGCTTGGTGACGTATGTCTGTTGATCGGTAATAACGGGGTTGGAAAAACTACTCTGATCAAATCTGTTTTACATCAGCTTCCATTGCTTAGGGGGGAAGTTTTAATTAATAGTAAAAATGTAAAAAACCATTCTGTAAAAGAAATTGCGGAAAATATTGCCATTGTCTTTTCAAAATCGGTTATTCCGCAGCATTATACCGTGGAAGACCTTATTTCTCTGGGTAAATATATCTACTACCCTTTTTATTTTGAACTGAAGAAAGAAGACCGTGAGGAAGTTGCCCATATTATTGATGAGCTGGACTTAAACCAATACAGGCATGTCCTGCTTAAAAACCTTTCGGATGGAAACCTTCAAAAAGCATTTATTGGGAGAGCCATAACACAGAACTCTCCTATTATTATACTGGATGAACCTACCACCCATCTGGATGAGAAAAATAAGATCATTATCCTTAAAACACTTAGAAAGCTGGCTAAAGAGCAAAATAAGCTCATCTTATTTTCATCCCATGACTGGAGGCTGGCAAAAGAATTTGCAGATAAAATATGGTATGTAAAGGATAAACAACTATACGCAGGTATTGTTGAAGATATTTTGCTTCAGCATGATGAGCTGACCAATGCCTCATTGTTTCAAATTCACGAAAATTTTATTCCGCCTTATATCTCCGCACCGCAGGTTCATAAAGAAATGCTGTATTCTTTGCTTCAAAAAAACTTTCCCGAAGACCTTTCTTCCCTTCATTTTGAATTTCGGGACCCTTTTTGGGTAATCACTAAAGATTCCGCGAGATATCAATACGAATCTTTCGAAGAAATCATAAATTTCCTTACAAACATTCATTAATACTACATTTATATTGATTATTCCACATACTATGCATGCATAGTATTATGCTAGTCATACAATTTAATCTATTTATTATCAGCTTATTAACAAAATTTAACGTTCGTAAATACTATGCATGCATAATATTTACTAAATTTGGGTAAAACCATTGGCGCAAAAAAGATGGATCATAACAAAGAAAAAATAGAAAACGTAGACTTAATTTTAAAACAGACCTGGTTGGCTGTTTCAAAAATGTACACAGAATTGGCTCAGGAACATGATTCTACAGCAGTTCAGGCCCTCACACTTCTTAAAATCGATCCCAAGGAAGGAACCCGAAGTACCAATCTTGGTCCTAAAATGGCTATTGAGCCCACTTCTTTGACGAGAATCATCAAACTTCTGGAAGATAACGGCTATATCTATAAGGAAAAGACCACCACCGACAAAAGAGAGGTGATCATCAAGCTTACAGATAAAGGACTGAACTCAAGAAATATGTCCAAAGAGGTTGTAGTCAACTTTAATAAAAAGGTGATGGAAAAAATCGCTCCGGAGAAGATGGAAGCCTTTAAAGAGGTCATGACCGAGATCATGAAAATAGCCAATGAATTATTGAATAACAGAAAATAAATTATAATGAAACCGTATGGTTACATACGACCTTATAAATAATAAAAATTTACATATGAAAAGAAGAATCAAACATGTAACGGTTCTTGGTTCAGGAATTATGGGTAGCGGTATCGCAGCTCACTTCGCCAATATCGGCGTTGAAGTGTCACTTTTAGACATTGTTCCTTTTGAACTGACTGAGGCTGAACAAAAAAAAGGTTTGACCAAAGATGATAAGGCAGTAAGAAACAGAATTGCTTCCGAAAACTTTGAAAAACTAAAAAAAGCAAGTCCTGCACTTCTTTATTCTCCAAAATTTGCAGACAGAATCAAAGTTGGAAATTTCGACGATGATTTACAGAAAATAAAAAATACAGACTGGATCATTGAAGTAGTTGTAGAAAGGCTGGATATCAAAAAGTCAGTATACGAAAAGATCGAACAGTTCAGAAAACCGGGAACATTAATTTCTTCTAATACATCCGGAATTCCTATTCACCTGCTGACAGAAGGAAGAAGCGAAGACTTCAAAAAATATTTTGCCGGCACCCACTTCTTCAATCCGGTAAGATACCTTCCTCTTCTTGAGATCATCCCTACCAATGATACTGATCCTGAGATTGTAGACTTCTATATGAACTATGGTGCTAAATTCTTAGGAAAAACTACTGTTTTAGCAAAAGATACCCCTGCATTCATTGCCAACAGAATCGGGGTATTCTCCATGATGGATCTTCTTCACAATGTGCAGAAATTAGGTCTTACCGTATCTGATGTAGATAAACTTACCGGTCCTGTAATCGGGCGTCCGAAGTCTGCTACCTTCAGAACAGCTGACGTAGTAGGTCTTGATACCTTAGTAATGGTAGCCAACGGTGTTCGTCAAAGCGGTGCTGAAGCTAACGATTTCAATGATGTATTTGCTCTTCCTGGCTATATCCAGAAAATGATGGATAACAAATGGCTGGGATCAAAAACAGAGCAAGGCTTCTATAAAAAAGTAAAAAACACGGAAGGAAAATCTGAAATTCACGGATTAAACCTTGACACACTAGAATATGAACTTCAGGGGAAATCATCATTCCCTACTCTGGAATTAACCAAAGCAATCGACAAGCCAATCGACAGATTCAAAGTTCTGATCGGAGGTAAAGATAAAGCAGGTGAACTGTACAGAAAATCTTTAGGAGCATTATTCGCTTATGTTTCGCACAAAGTCCCTGAAATCTCTGACGAAGTTTACAAAATTGATGATGCCATGAGAGCCGGCTTCGGTTGGGAAAACGGTCCGTTCGAGATCTGGGATGCAGTAGGCGTTCAGAAAGGTATCGAATTGGCCAAAGATGCCGGATATGAAGTTTCAGACTGGGTAAAAAATGTAGAGACCTTCTATAAAGTTAATGATGAAGGACAAAGCATCTATGTTGATAAAAATTCAGGAGAATACAACAAGATCCCGGGACAGGACGCTTTCATTATCCTTGATAATATCAGAAAAAATAAAACACTTTGGAGCAATTCCGGAGCTGCGATCGAAGATTTGGGTGACGGAATCATCAATTTCGAGATCCGTTCAAAGATGAATTCCCTTGGAGGCGAAGTTCTTGACGGATTAAACAGAGCTATCGATCTGGCTGAAAAAGAATATGACGGATTAGTAGTAGGAAACCAGGGGGCTAACTTCTCTGTAGGAGCTAACCTTGCCATGATCCTAATGATGGCTATCGAGCAGGATTGGGATGATTTAAATATGGCTATCGCTTACTTCCAGAAATCGATGATGAGAGTACGCTACTCCTCTATTCCTGTGGTGGTAGCCCCTCACGGAATGACTTTAGGAGGTGGTTGTGAAATGACCATGCATGCGGACAGAGTCGTTGCGGCAGCAGAAACATATATCGGACTTGTAGAAACAGGTGTGGGTGTTATTCCTGGTGGTGGTGGAACGAAAGAACTTACCTTAAGAACTTCAAGAGAATTCCACAACGATGATGTTAAAAACAACAGACTTCGTGACGCCTTCATGAATATCGCTATGGGTAAAGTGGCCACTTCAGCATATGAAGCCTATGATATGGGAATCCTTGAAAAAGGAAAAGACATCGTTTCCGTTAGCAAAAACAGACAAATTGCTGAAGCTAAAAAAGTAGCAAAACTATTGGCAGAGCAAGGTTACACCCAACCTATCGAGCAAAAAGTAAAAGTTTTGGGTAAAGATGCGTTAGGGATGTTCTACGTAGGAACAGATCAAATGTTAACAGGAAAATATATCTCTGAACACGACAAGAAAATTGCAGATAAGCTAGCCAACGTAATGGTCGGAGGAAATCTTTCCGAGCCAACCGTCGTTACTGAACAATATCTATTGAACCTCGAAAGAGAAACCTTCCTTCAGCTTTGTGGTGAAAGAAAAACTCTGGAGAGAATTCAGTATATGTTGCAGAATGGAAAACCTTTAAGAAACTAGACTTTTCTGTAAAATGTAAAAAGTATTAATGTATTCACGATGCATAATTTCAGAGACTTAGAAGTTTGGGTAAAATCAATGAAGCTTTGTAAAATATTTTATCTCGCTTCCAACCATTTCCCAAAAGATGAAATGTTTGGATTGACTTCCCAATCAAGAAGAAGTTTATATTCCATTCCCTCTAATATTGCTGAAGGTGCAGGTCGTGATACAGATGCGCAATTTTCACATTTTTTGAATATCGCTTTAGGTTCTTCATTTGAATTTGAAACCCAAATATTAATTGCAAATGATTTAGGTTTCTTTAAAGCTGATGATTTTAGCATTATTTATTCAGAAATCAAGCATATACAAAATATGCTGGCAAAGTTGAAGCAGAAATTTTAATACTCAAGCATTTCAATCATAAATACATTTTACGTAAATACTTTAATACAAAAAAATGAAAACAGCATACATAGTAAAAGGATTCAGATCAGCCGTAGGAAAAGCACCAAAAGGTACCCTACGCTTTACACGTCCTGATGTAATGGCAGCTACCGTTATTGAAAAATTGATGTCGGAGCTTCCACAATTAGATAAAAACAGAATTGATGACCTTATTGTAGGGAATGCAATGCCGGAAGCTGAGCAAGGGTTGAACGTTGCACGTCTTATCTCTCTAATGGGGCTAAACACGGACAAAGTTCCGGGCGTAACCGTCAACAGATATTGTGCTTCAGGAAGCGAGGCGATTGCTATTGCTTCAGCAAAAATTCAGGCTGGAATGGCGGATTGCATCATTGCCGGTGGTACAGAGTCTATGTCTTATATTCCGATGGGAGGTTACAAGCCTGTTCCGGAGACTGATATCGCAAAAACAAACCCTGACTATTATTGGGGAATGGGTTACACGGCAGAAGAAGTAGCCAAACAATATAACATCACAAGAGAAGAGCAGGATCAGTTCGCTTTTGAATCTCATATGAAAGCTTTAAAAGCGAATCAGGAAGGAAAATTTGCGAATCAGATCGTTCCGATTCCTGTTGAGTATAATTTCCTTGATGAAAACCAGAAACTTCAGACTAAAAAGTTCGATTTCTCTGTTGATGAAGGTCCGAGAGCAGATACTTCTTTAGCAGGTTTGGCTAAACTTAGACCTGTTTTCGCCAACGGAGGAAGCGTAACTGCCGGAAACTCTTCTCAGATGAGTGACGGAGCCGCTTTCGTAATGGTAATGAGCGAAGAAATGGTAAAAGAGCTGGGACTTGAGCCTGAAGCCAGACTGGTAGCTTACGCAGCAGCAGGACTTGAACCGAGAATCATGGGAATGGGACCTATCTACGCTATTCCTAAAGCATTAAAACAAGCCGGGTTAGAATTAAAAGATATTGATCTGATCGAGCTTAATGAAGCCTTCGCATCCCAATCCGTTGCGATCAAAAAAGAATTAGGCTTAAATCCTGATATCTTAAACGTAAACGGAGGTGCAATCGCTCTTGGTCACCCACTGGGATGTACAGGAACTAAGCTTACCGTTCAGCTTCTGGACGAAATGAGAAGACGTGGCAACAAGTACGGAATGGTTTCCATGTGTGTGGGAACGGGACAGGGAGCAGCTTCGATTTTTGAATTACTGTAAAGACAATGAGATAATAGACCTCAAGACATAAACAGTGTATGGCTGATTTTAAAAGACATAATTTTAAGAAGCTTAAAATTTGGCAAATGGGTTTGGAATTATCAAAAAGTACTTTAGATCTGACAGATACTTTTCCAGATTATGAAAAATATGGTCTGAAGAGTCAAATGGACAGATGTGCAATGTCCATTCCATCCAATATAGCCGAAGGGTCAAGCAGAACAAATAAATCTTTTAGTCATTTTTTAGATATTTCTTTAGGTTCATCATTTGAATTGCAAACTCAAATTTTGTTAGCAAATCACAGAAAATATTTATCTGACGAAAAAACTGAAATCTTTGAAATTAAAATTGAAGAATTTCAAAAAGCAACTATGGTATTTCAGAATACTTTAAATAAAGAGCTAGATAATACACGAAGAGATAATAGACAAAATTAAACATCTATCATCTATCCGTCTATTATCTAAAAGTCTCAAACAAAAAAATAAAATAATATATGGCTACATTAAAAGGCGGGGAATTCCTAATCAAACAAATTCCTGCAAACGAAATTTTCAGTATTGAAGAACTGAATGAGGAGCAAAAGATGCTTCGTGATTCTGCAAAAGAATTTATCGACAGAGAAGTGGTTCCTCAAAGAGAGCGTTTTGAAAAGAAAGATTATGCATTCACTGAAGAAACAATGCGTAAACTTGGTGAAATGGGTATGCTGGGAATTGCAGTTCCTGAAGAGTACGGTGGTCTTGGGATGGGCTTTGTAACTACAATGCTTGCCTGTGATTATCTTTCCGGAACTACAGGTTCATTAGCGACAGCCTATGGAGCGCATACCGGAATCGGAACTCTTCCAATCGTTCTTTACGGAACTGAAGAGCAAAAGAAAAAATATCTTCCGGATCTGGCTACGGGAACAAAATTTGGGGCTTACTGCCTTACTGAGCCTGATGCGGGTTCAGATGCCAACTCAGGAAAAACAAGAGCTAAACTTTCCGAAGACGGAAAGCATTATATCATCAACGGACAGAAAATGTGGATCTCCAATGCAGGATTTGCAGATACATTCACTTTATTTGCTAAAATTGATGATGATAAAAATATCACAGGTTTCGTGATCAACAGATCGGAACTTGAAAATCCTGAAAGCTTAACTTTCGGAGAAGAGGAACACAAATTAGGTATCCGTGCCTCTTCTACCCGTCAGGTTTTCTTCAATGATATGAAAATTCCTGTGGAAAACCTTTTAGGAGAAAGAAACAATGGTTTCAAAATCGCCTTGAATGCATTGAACGTTGGCCGTATCAAATTGGCTGCTGCTTGTCTTGATGCTCAAAGAAGGATTTTAAACCATTCTATCCAATATTCTAATGAAAGAAAGCAGTTTGGAGTGTCTATTTCAACTTTCGGAGCGATCAGAAAGAAAATTGCTGAAATGGCGACAGGTGTTTTCGTAAGTGAGGCAGGTTCGTACAGAGCGGCCAAAAATATTCAGGATAAAATTGATGAGCTGGTAGCAGGAGGACTTGATCACCAGGCAGCTGAACTGAAAGGTGTTGAAGAATTCGCTGTAGAATGTTCAATCCTTAAAGTTTTTGTTTCTGATCTTGCTCAGAATACTGCTGATGAAGGAATCCAGGTTTACGGTGGTATGGGATTCTCTGAAGATACCCCAATGGAAGCGGCATGGAGAGATTCAAGAATTTCAAGAATTTATGAAGGAACCAACGAGATCAACAGATTACTGGCAGTAGGAATGCTGATCAAGAGAGCGATGAAAGGAGAATTAGATCTTTTATCTCCCGCAATGGCGATCAGCAAAGAACTGATGGGTATCCCTTCATTTGAGGTTCCTGATTATTCAGAATTCATGAGTGAAGAAAAGGCGATTATCGCTAACCTTAAAAAAGTATTCCTTATGGTTTCCGGAGCGGCTCTTCAGAAATATATGATGGATATTGAAAAGCAACAGCACTTATTGCTGAACGCTTCTGAGATCCTTAACCAGATCTATATGGCAGAATCCGCTGTATTAAGAGCTGAGAAACATTTCTCTCCTGATTCTGTAGAAGCTGCTATGGCTCAATTGAACCTTTATAAAGCTGTTGAGAAGATCATCACTGCAGCTAAAGAAGGAATCGTTTCTTTCGCTGAGGGAGATGAGCAGAGAATGATGCTTTCAGGATTAAGAAGATTTACAAAATATACCAACCATCCTAATGTAGTGGCTCTGACTGAAAAAGTGGCGGCTCACTATATTGAGAAAGGAACTTATTAGTCTTTATAACATAAATTTGATTCAAAGCGTCCCATTTTGGGGCGTTTTTTTATATATCTGGCTGATAAATTTTATAATGAGCTTGACACTGTGTTATCTTATTATCGTTTTAATATTTTATACCTATTTTTTTGCAATTGTTACCTCAAATAAGATTGATAACAGATATGAAAATATAATGCTTACCAACTCATTTCTCAAGTGAGTCATTAAAAAAAATTATGCTTTAAAGACATATAGAGTTTTAAAAATTTTAGGTTTCAATATTTTTTCTTAATTTTATTATAAACTAAACAAGCAACTCAAAATAAACACATGAAAATATTATTATTTCCCCTATTCTTACTTTCGGTTTCTCTTACCGCGCAGGAAAAGCAAAAAATTAAGCCATTATCCAAAGCAGATACAGTAAAAAGCTATAAGGATCTACTTTCCGAAAACTTAGAACTCAATTCAGATAAGCCGCCGAAAGAGCTTTATAAGATAATGACTTTTAAGCCGAAAGACAGTGTAATGTATTTGGCCTTAAAAGAACCTGAAAAAGACTATTCCCAATACAAAATCCTGAACCCCATTGCTCCTGAAAAGAAAAAGATGAATATAAAGGATGCTCCGAAGCAATCCAAATAATAACGACACAACCAATCTAAAACTATTTACTATGGGAAAATTTATTATTTCGAAAAGAGCAAATGGTGATTTTCAATTCAACCTTAAAGCGGGAAACGGACAGGTCATCCTAACGAGCCAGGGATACAGCTCCAAACCTTCCTGCGAAAACGGGATAGAATCTGTAAAGACCAATTCACAGGATGATTCTAAATTTGAAAGGAATACAGCTAAAGACAGCAGATGCTATTTCAATCTTAAAGCCGGAAACGGACAGATCATAGGAACCAGCCAGATGTACGAATCTGATAATGGAATGGAAAACGGAATAGAATCTGTAAAACACAATGCTCCAAATGCTTCTGTAGAGGATGAATCAAACTTATAAGATCATCTGAAATAATCTTAATAAAAATGTCTTATTTTTTTAAGGCATTTTTTATTTTTGTATTCTATTCTCATAGAAAAAATGACAAAAGAAGAATTACTGAATAAAGCAATCAAAATAGCTAACAGGGCCCATAAAGGGCAAACCGATAAATATCATTCCCCTTACATAGGACACGTAATGCGTGTAATGGAATACGGCAAAACAATAGATGAAAAAATAGTAGGCGTGCTGCATGATGTCGTAGAAGATCATCCGCTGGAATTCAGCCTGGATTATTTAAGAGCTGAAGGCTTTCCAGAATACATTATTTTCGCGATCAGCTGCCTTACTAAATTTGATCCTGAAGAAGATTACGATGATTTTATTAAAAGAACGGAAAGGTCTCTCCTTGCTGTCGCCGTAAAGCTCAATGACCTGCGTGATAATATGGATCTCAGAAGAGTAAACAGAGAGCTTACTCCTAAAGACATCAAAAGGTTTAATAAATATCTAAAGGCTTACCGTTATCTGATAGAGAAATATTAATAAAAAAACACATATGACTAATAACCTCCCAAAAATTTCTTCAGCTTATCAATCTAAGCTGGTTTCCGCAATTGTATCGGTTTCCATCTTTTTTCTGATCTATTTAATGCTTATACTGGTCTCTCTTCTGATGGTTTTCCTGTTAGGATATGGTGCCATAAAACTGTTGAGTATTAAATTCAATTATTTTACGATTTTTGGAGCTGCAGGATTATTAAGTATTGGTGTTTTTGTATTTATCTTTCTAATCAGATTTATTTTCAGAAAAAACAATTACAGTACACGCCATCTGATAGAGGTGACACGTTCTCATCAGCCTGACCTTTTTGACATTATTGACGAAATCGTAGCGGAAACAAAGGTTCAGGCTCCCAAGAAAGTCTTTCTTTCACCGGAAGTGAACGCCAGTGTAAGCTATAATTCTATTTTCTGGAGCATGTTTTTACCGGTAAAGAAAAACCTTACAATCGGAATGGGACTGATTAATTCAACAAGTGCAGGAGAATTGAGAACCGTCCTTGCCCACGAGTTTGGCCATTTTTCTCAAAGAAGCATGAAAGTAGGCGGCTATGTGAATCAGGCCGAAAAGATTATTTTTGAAACGGTGTATAATAATAAGGATTATGAGAATTTCATTATGGAATTTTCAGGAGGAAATGCATTGTTTAAAATTTTCGGGATGATCTCCGTAAGCTTTATCAGTGCTTTTCAATACATCCTGAAAAGTATCTCAAACTTTCTTTTTAAAAACCATGCTTCCCTGCAAAGAGAAATGGAGTATCATGCTGATGCTATATCAACTTTCGTAACGAATCCCCACGAACAGATTTCATCCTTATTGAGATTGGAATTGAGTGATGCCGCCCTTAATTATTCTCTCAATTTCTATATTGAAAGCAATCAGAAGTACCTTCCCAAAAATATTTATGAAAATCAGATTTCTTTAATGAAAATTTTCAGCGAAAGAAATAATCATCCTTATGTAAACGGGCTCCCACAGATAGATGTGGAAGACCTTACCCGCTATAATAAATCCAGAATTGAGATTGAAGACCAATGGGCATCCCATCCCGATATCGTCAAGAGAGTTGAAAGGATCAAAAAAAACAAAACCCAAAATACAGCCAGAGACCACAGACCTGCCGGAGAAATGATCAGAGGCTTTGAAAATATTTGTGAATCTCTTACAGCAAAATATCTTACGCTGTTAGGAATAAAAAATGTTGGAGAAGTTATTGATGGTAAAACCTTTACCACGCTCTATCTGGAAAATTCCGATTATCAGAATCTGATTTCCGGTTTTAATGGATATTATGAAAGACATAATCCTGTTTTAGAAAATATCGAAGCTATTATTCCGGATTCCGGGCTTCATCATGAATCTGACTTTTTCAGTGATAAGAAGGTTTCCCTGGTGTATGAAAAAGCGGGAATAGAAAGAGATCTGCAAACTTTAAAATATTTGGTTTCCCAACCAAAGGAAGTTAAAACATTCAGATATGACGGCACTTTACACAAAGCGAAAGACGCCGGAAACATTATTCCTCAACTTGAAAATGAGCTTAAAAAAGTGACGGCTGAACTTACTGACAATGACAAATCTATTTTTCAATATTATTACAGCATATGCAGTGAAGAGCACAAGGTAAGCCTATTAAGCAAGTACAAAAAAATGGCAGCAATAGACAAAGAATTTGATGAATTTCAGGAGAGCCTTAATGAATTTATCATATACTTACAGTTTATGACGGTTACCTTGCCTTTTGAAGAGATCCGTAAGCACAGAGCAAAGCTTTTGAAAGCAGAAAAGCCGTTTAAGCAAAAGATCAGAAATTTTCTCGAAGGTTCAGCTTATGGAGAATTGCTGACGGATGAAGAAAAGGATCTTCTTCAGCAATTTGTAAATTCTGAATATATTTATTTCAACAATGACCGGTACCTCCAGAATGAGGTTGATTCCATATCATTACTGATTGAAAAATACCAGGCTCTTTTAAATAATTATTACCTTAATGCAAAGCAGGAATTGTTGAATTTCCAGTCAGAAGTAAGCAAAGCCTCTTAATCCGCACCAGGGAAATCATACGTCTTCACGTGATGATCTGTACCATCAATGTTGATATTCAGAGCCAGATAGATGAAATGTAAATTTTTATTTCCTTTTGCTTCAAATTCACGCTGCCAAAGGTATCCGCTCACAATTCCAAAATACTCATCGATCTGATAGCCGAAACCGCCATAGACTCTGTTTCTGGCAAAAGTAGGCTTCATCGGGGTTACAAAGAAGATTTCATCATAAGCATTGGCAAAGATCGTCCCCGGCTTGATCTTTTTTGAATTTAGCGGAACGCTTACATTCAGGCGGTAACGATAGCGCATTCTCTGAGAGGTCTTGTCGGTTTTTGGCTCATAGAACCAACTTTTTTCAGCACGGAAACGGTTTTCAAATTTCACGATCCCTTTTTTGATATCAATGATATCCTGGAGCCATACCCTGAACTCTTCCCTGCTTAAGCTGTGGTCTTTATAATTGACATATCTTCCAAGTCCTACGAAAGGTTTATGATTTTGGGTAAGATTATACCCCAGCCCTCCTTTTATTTCATAATAATCGGGATAGGTATAATCTTCGTTACCACGCATCTGCCCTTCCGCATAGAGGAAAAATTTTGGATGAAACTTGTAGGTCAGCGTTACTGCATTGAAGCTGGAAATGTGTTCCTGAGCTTTAAAAAAAGAAATACCAAACAGCAGCCCTAAGCCTAAAAGACGTTTCATAAAAAATTTTTGCAAATGTAATTTTTTTAACAATTTGTTAATATTAAGTTTAATTCATATCAAATTAACATCTACTTAACATTGATTATATAAGAAAACCCAATGTGGAACCACCTTTGAGGCATGGCCACTCCAAATGCTTCCGTATATTTTGTATTCGTAATATTATTGATCAGAACATAGACTGAATAATCTTTTTGCGTAAAGCTCAATTTTTCATCAAGAAGGTTATAGGTTCCCAGGTTCACCCTTTCATTATAGCGGTAAACAAGCTCATTGGTAAAGCTTTTCAGGAATTTCACTTCCAGTTTGGAAATAAACTGATGTCTCAGGTTATCCAGAATATATCTTGAAACCAGGCCATTCGTTTCTTCATACTTACTGTCAATATAGGTATACCCAACTGTGTATTTCAGCCAGTCCATTGGCCTGTGGCTCCATTCTGCTTCGATCCCTTTCGTCTTAATATCTCCCACATTCTGAGCAAACCAGACTTTATCAGCAGCTTCATTTTTAACCCAATCAATAGAATTGCTGGAATTCCTTAAAAATCCGCTGACCTTAGCTAAAATTCTGTTATTCTGATACTGATATCCCACCTCTGACGAAACCGCATTTTCAGGCTGTAAATCCGGATTCCCCTGTTCAGTTTTACTCACATAATAAAGATCGGTAAAGGTTGGTACACGATGCACTTTTGCGATATTTCCATACACCTTGCTGTTAGGGCTAAAGTTATATCCTACATCAAGTCCCGGATAGAAAAAATTTCCTTCTTCAGAATAGTTAGCCCATGAAATTCCCGGGCTGATGTTTAATTTTTTATCCAATAATGAGAAATGGTGCTCAAAGAAAACCTGAGAAACAAAGCGGTTCCTGTTTCCTAAATTACTGCTGACCAAGAACTCTTTTCTCAATTCAACGCCAATTCCGGTGGTTCCTAATCCCCATTGATAGCTTGAATTCACTTCTCCACCTACATTATTTCCTATATGCATATTCCTGTATGCCTGAGGATTTTGTCTGGTATACAGATACATATCCTGTCCTCTTCTCCAGTACACATTGGAATTCAGCTTCAGTTTCCCAAAAGTCTGCTGATGAGCTAAGCTCACAATAGAAGCCTGGGTTGCTTCATATTGCTCCGTAGCGTCTTTGGATGCATAAAAACCATTGGCGCCAAACTTCTTTTCTGAAAAACCGGCCTGCAGTCTAAGGTCTCCGTTTTTAATATTCAGTTTACCCTGGTAAAATACATTCCTGATCTCATAATCGGTATTGTACATATAACCTTCTGAAGCAGCAGTATTAGCGTGAAGGGAATTTGAAAATTTTTCATTACCGATCTGGGCATTGAAGCCTAGTCCGTAAGAGCTGTAATCTCCGCCTTCTGCACTTATTTTAACCTTTTTTCCGGGACTTGTTCTCGTAATGATATTGATTACCCCGGCATAGGCATTCTGCCCGAAACGTCTGGCAGCAGGTCCTTTGATGATCTCGATCTTTTCAACATCTTCCAGATCCACAGGAATATTCATCGTATTATGTCCTGTCTGCGAGTCATTCATTCTGATCCCGTTCAGCAATAATAATACCTGCTCAAAAGAGCTCCCACGAAAACCTATATCACTCTGAACTCCATTGGCGCCTCTTCTTCTGATATCCATTCCCGGTACCTGCTGAAGGATCTCATCAATACTTTTAGCCGGAGAATTGGCAATTTCCTCCCTGGTGATAACACTGATATTCTGATTGGCACTTTTGTAAGGTGTAGAGATAAATTTCCCCTGAAATTCAATGCTTTCAATATCCGTTGTCTTCTCCTGCGCATGTACCCAAAGTAGAGATCCCAGAAAAAAAGCACTTCCTATCTTTTTGATCATAATCGTTTTCGTAGTTTTTAATAACAGGATTCAAAAGTAAGGGAGTTCACCTAGACAGGCAAATGATACTTGTCATAAAAAACAGGTAATATTGTAACTTAAAAACAACTTAAGAGTCTGTTTAAATTTGTATTAAAATATTATTTCCCGCTGATTTTGCAGATCTCGCTGATTTGATTTACGAATAATGATCTGCTGAATCTGCAAAATCAGCGGGAAAATAAAAAATAAAGCGTTAAATTAATTAGACAACATTATGAGCAATTAAATTTAAACAGGCTCTAAGTGTTTACTCTTTTTAGCTTTTGTAATTTTCATTGGAAAAGCTTAAACAGCTTTTATAAAAAAACAGTAGTGAAAGTTTATTTTTAATATAAATTCAAAAACGGTTTACATCTTTAATAATCTCAAAACTTTTGCACATGATCCAAAAAAATCGTGCATTCTGAGGTAGGGAATAAAAAAGCTATCTCGTGATGAGATAGCTTGTGTGAGGGGAGTTAATTATCTTTTTCTCATTAAATGTGTAACTAGATCTCTGAATAATTTTCTCATTTCTATATTACATATTTATGAATACAATTTTAACAAATTTTAAAATATAAAACAATACCCCAATAAAAAAAGGTCATAAAAATTGTGAAATTATTTCAAATACAATAACAAAGAAAAGCGAGAACGGAATAAGTCCACAAACAGCATTCTATTTTTTTCTATCATTGGTATTTTTTCTTCACCATCCCTCCATTGATTATTTACAGTCATATCATTTTAGTCATCAGGGAAAGCTATCATTTTCACTAAAAATTTCGTAATTTTGTGGGTCTTAATTTTACGATGAAAACATTCTTTTCAGCTGTATCTTTGATCAATAAGTTATGAACCGGAACAAGCTGAAAATATATTTATAAGTTCAATTGATGACGACGGGCCTGGAATATTCCACGGCAAACACCATTACCGCGGTCATAATACTGCCCCGGTTACTTTTATGAATGAACAAAATATGGCTAACACTACAGAAATCGATATAAAAAAACAGATCTACGTTAAGAATGCACACCTTAACAATCTGAAACATATAGACGTCCTGATTCCCAAAAATAAACTGATCGTTATTACGGGAGTTTCAGGAAGTGGTAAATCATCTCTTGCCTTTGACACCATCTATGCGGAAGGACAGAGAAGATATGTTGAAAGCTTGAGCTCTTATGCACGTCAGTTCTTAGGCAAACTTGAAAAACCTAAGGTAGATGATATCAAAGGGCTCGCCCCTTCCATTGCGATCCAGCAGAAAGTAATCTCCTCCAATCCGAGATCTACCGTAGGAACCTCTACAGAGATCTATGATTATATGAAGCTTTTATTTGCCCGGATCGGGAAAACCTTTTCCCCGGTTTCCGGTGAGGAAGTGAAAAAAGATTCAGTTTCGGATGTGGTGGATTTTATTAAAGCATCCAAAAAAGATTCTTCTTTTCTATTGACCGCCCCATTGGAATATGATGCTGACAATTTTAAGGAAACATTGAAGATTTTAAAACTGGCAGGTTTCACAAGACTCGAAATCAATGGCAATGTAGCGGGAATCGAAGATCTCGAAAGCTTTGGTTTCGTTCCGGAAAAAGGGATGAATATCAATCTGGTAATCGACCGTTTTTCCTATGAAGAAGATGAAAGCTTCTTACAGCGACTTGCGGATTCTATTCAGATGGCATTTTATGAAGGTCGTGGTTACTGTTCATTAAAGAATGCAGACACAGGGAAAGTAAAAGAATTTTCCAATAAATTTGAACTGGACGGGATGGAATTCCTGGAACCGAACGTCCATTTTTTCAGCTTCAATAATCCATATGGAGCATGTCCTGCATGTGAAGGCTATGGAAAAGTAATCGGAATTGATGAAGATCTTGTAGTTCCGAACAAAACACTGTCGGTCTATGAAGACGCTGTTGTCTGCTGGCGAGGTGAAACCATGAGCGAATGGAAGAAAGACTTTATCAAAAAGGCAGGAGACTTCCCTATCCATAAACCTTATCATCAGTTAACCAAAGAACAGAAGAACTTCCTTTGGAAAGGTGACGGAAGAAGCAATTTCCCATGTATTAACAATTTCTTCAAAATGCTTGAAGAAAACCTGTACAAGATACAATACCGCGTGATGCTTTCCCGCTACAGAGGAAAAACCCTGTGCCCGACCTGTGAAGGATTAAGGCTGCGTGAAGAAACAAGCTGGGTAAAAGTGAACGGACATAATATCCAGTCCATGATCGAGCTTCCACTGGATGAGCTTGAACCCCTTATCAATGGGTTAAAGCTTTCTGAGCATGATAAAGAAGTAGCCAAAAGATTATTATACGAAATCACAACCCGACTGGAATTTTTACTTAAGGTCGGTTTAGGATACCTGACATTAAACAGGACCTCCAATACCCTATCAGGAGGTGAAAGCCAAAGGATCAACCTTGCCACAAGCCTGGGAAGTTCTCTGGTAGGTTCTATTTATATTCTTGATGAGCCTTCCATCGGTCTCCATTCTAAAGATACGGAAAACCTCATCGATGTATTGAAGAATCTTCGCGATCTTGGAAATACCGTCATTGTTGTAGAGCATGATGAAGACGTGATGAGAGCAGCCGATTATATTATTGATATCGGTCCGGAAGCGGGCTATCTGGGAGGTGAGCTTGTATTTGCCGGAGATTATAAAGATCTGAAAAAAGCCAATACCCTTACCTCAGACTACCTTACAGGAAGACTGGAAATAAAAGTTCCTGAAAAACGCCGAAAAGCGAAAGAATGGATCCACATTAAAGGTGCACGTCAGAATAACCTCAAGAATATAGACGTAGATGTTCCTTTAGAAAGCCTGGTGGTGATCTCAGGAGTTTCCGGAAGCGGAAAGTCTACTCTGATGAAGGAAATTCTGACCAATGATATCCAGATCCAGCTGGGAATGGGTGGTAAAAAAGGAGATTATGATTCAGTTGAGTTTCCGAAAAAACTGATCAAAAACATAGAGCTCATTGACCAGAATCCCATCGGAAAATCTTCCCGTTCGAATCCGGTTACTTATCTGAAAGCGTATGATGACATCCGTGATCTTTTTGCCAAGCAAAAGGTGGCAAAAATGATGGGTTACAAGCCGAAACATTTTTCTTTCAACGTAGACGGCGGAAGGTGTGACGAATGTAAAGGTGAAGGGGTGATCAATGTTTCTATGCAGTTCATGGCAGATATTGAGCTTGAATGTGAAGTATGTAAAGGAACACGCTTCAAAAGTGAAATCCTTGAAGTAAAATTTGATGAAAAAAGCATCTCCGACATCCTTCATATGACCGTAGATGAAGCATTGGCCTTCTTTAAAGATAATAATGAAGAGAAAATTGTAACAAAATTAAGACCGTTACAGGAAGTGGGATTAGGCTATCTACAGCTGGGACAAAGCTCTTCTACCCTTTCAGGTGGTGAGGCACAGCGTGTGAAGCTGGCTTCATTTCTTGTAAAAGGAGTAACAACGGATAAAACCCTATTTATTTTTGATGAGCCTTCCACTGGTCTTCATTTCCATGATATCCAGAAATTGCTGAAGTCGCTACAGGCATTGATAGATCTTGGACATTCCGTAATCGTTATCGAGCATCAGCCGGATATTATCAAATGTGCCGATTACATCATTGATATCGGTCCGGAAGCGGGAAAACATGGTGGAGAAGTTGTTTTTGCCGGAACCCCTGAAGATCTGACAAAAAATAAAAAATCTTATACCGCAAAATACATTAAAGAAAAGCTTGAGCAATAAATGATAAGGCGACTGTTTCAAAAGCAGTCGCTTTTTTATGGCCCCATTCCGACAGAATAATGATGGCAGACTTTTTGAACAATCGGTAAAGATCCGACGAGTATATTTTTATTCATTTTAAAAATTTATTTTATGCCTTGGAATCCGGAATTATATGACCAGTACAAAGATGTACGCTACCAACCTTTTTATGACCTGGCAGCCCTTATCAAACCTGAAGACAATATAAAAGCTGTTGATTTAGGATGTGGTACAGGAGAGCAGACTTCTATTTTAGCAGAAAAGCTGACAGGATCTACATTTTCAGGAATTGATTCGTCTGCAGAAATGCTTGAAAAGTCGAAAAAGTACGAAAATGAAAACCTGTACTTTAAGCTTCAGACTATTGAAGAAGCTGTGAACTCAGAACAAAAATATGATCTGGTTTTCAGTAATGCGGCTTTACAGTGGGTGGATGATCATGAGACTTTATTTCCTCAAATCATCAGGTTATTATCGGGTACTGGCCAGCTGGCAGTCCAGATGCCTGTTCAGAATGAAAATATTCTGAATCAGATTCTGATGCAGATGATAGATGAAGAGCCTTACAGATCGTATCTAAACCATTTTAATCGCAGCTCACCGGTACTTTCAATGGATGAATATGCGCAGATTTTATTTGACAACGGAATCCGGGATATTAACATCTTCCAGAAGGTATATCCTATCATTGCGGATGATCATGAAGCTTTATATGCCTTTATTTCAGGAACCACATTACTTCCCTACCTGGAGCGTCTGGAAGGAGAACAGAAAGAAATATTCATTGCGGAATTTAAAGCACGTATCGCCCAAAGGTTTACAAAATATCCGGCCATCTATGCATTTAAGCGCATATTGATCTATGGCCGTAAACAATAAGATTATAAACAGGATGTCAATCGATTCTTATATATTCTGAATTGGATGCAAATACTTGCTCATCTTTTTTATTTTAAAATAATGAATAGAGAGACTCAGAAATTGAGTCACCAGTTTTCAGATTTAAAATAGTGCCTGAATGGGTAATATGTACTACGAGATAAGTTAATTTATTTTCAAATTACAGAACTCAATTTTTTTATTCACAACTGCATTTTAGCCTATAGAATTTTTATCTTCGAAAAATGTAAAAAACTATATAACTAAAGCTAATCATCTCTATGAAATATAAAAAAGCATCCCTCCCGCTTTTCATGCTTTTACTTCTTATTAATTGCTCGGTAAAGAAAAATATCCGTTCATATGGTGAATACGAAGTCAAGCTGGATACTTTAACCTTATTTGACCAAGGCAGGAACCGGAAAATCCCTGTTGCTTTTTACAGTCCGAAAACAACCGGACAATTACCCAACCAGCAGGTTATTATTTTCAATCATGGATATGGTTTTAATAAAGGCGGAGACTATTTTGCCTATTCTTATCTTACTGAAAAGCTGGCTTCAAAAGGATATTTTATTGTAAGTATTCAGCATGAACAGGCGACAGATCAGCTTTTACCTACTGAAGGAAATCTGCAGATCGTAAGAAGGCCTTTCTGGCAGCTTGGTTCGGATAATATACTATATGTTTTAAACGAGCTTAAAAAGACTAGACCTGATCTTGATTATAAACATCTTTCTCTGATCGGGCATTCCAATGGCGGCGATATGGCTGCTTTGTTCGGTAATCAGCATCCTAACCTGGTGTATAAAATCATTACTATGGATAACAGAAGGATGTTTCTTCCGAGAACATCTATTCCTAAAATTTATACACTCCGATCCAATGATTACCCGGCCGATGAAGGTGTTTTACCTGATGATAATGAGCAAAAAAAATACCATATGACCGTACAGCCTACTTCGATCAACCATAGCCATATGGATAACAAAGGCAGCGATGAGGAAAAGAAAATCCTGAATGAATTTATACTGAAATACCTTGACGAACAGTAAATCTCTTTTCTCTATTTTTTATCACAATTAATGACATAAAGAAGTTAAGCCATGCTATCATTGACAGTACATAACCTGTTTTTAGAGCCTGTTTAAATTTTATTTGGAAAAAAATTATATTTTCTCTCGCTGATTTTGCAGATGACGCAGATTTTATGGATGGACTAAACCTTATAGGTTTTAAAGCTCATGCATATTAAAACCTATAAGGTTTGATCTGACAATTCTCCAAAGATCTCAGATTCTTATGTGCAAAAAATCTGCTCAATCTGCGGCATCTGCGAGAACAATTGAAATCTTTTCAACGATGTGATATGGATACTGAAGCTTCCATAAAGCCGATTATCAGCTTATCTTCAGACTTATCCACAATAAAATGTGGATAACTTGTGAATTTTAACATTTAATTCATATTTCGTATTAAAAATATCACTACATTTACTATGTAATAAAAATCGAAGTGGAAACTTTATTTGCTTTTCTTACTACTATTGAAATTGCAATTAAATTTGAAATAAAAATTTAAGCACAGCATTGTCGGCTGTGCTTTTTATTGTTGTCTAATTAAAAAAATGAGATGTTTTATCTACTGAATCCGCTCCTAAAGAGCGGGTTCTTTTATTATAAGCGATCCTGACAGATGAAGAATGATCAGTAATGAGAGTTAATAATGAGCAATGATAACATTCACTAACCAGCTTTATTATCTTATCACTTATACTTTGTTACCACATTCATATTTTATCGTTAAAGAATAATTTGTAAATTTATTTTTTTAAAGGCCTTATAGTTCAACGGATAGAATAAGAGTTTCCTAAACTTTAGATCCAGGTTCGATTCCTGGTAGGGCTACTTTTAAACACAATAATAAACTGTTTTTTTAAAACATTACACTTTACATCTCCCACAGTTTAATAAAACACCTATTTAAAAACTAAAGAAAATATATACAACGCAAAAATTAAATAAATAAACAGAAATGGAAGATTGTATATTTTGTAAAATAATAAAAAGACAGCTGCCGGCAAGTATTGTTTTTGAAAATGATGTTGTCATTGCATTCATGGATATTCAACCGGTCAATCCCGGACATGTTTTAGTAGTGCCCAAAGTGCATCATGAACTGATTACCGAGCTCGATCAGAATCTTACCGGAGAATTATTCAGGATAGGAACCCAAATCAATGCTGCCATTCGGAAATCCGGAGTAAAATGTGAGGGAGTCAATTACTTTTTAGCGGATGGAGAAGCTGCCGGACAGGAAATTTTCCATGTTCATTTGCATGTGTTTCCAAGATACTTAGGGGATGGGTTCGGACTACGACACAGTGAAGAATATTACCGTTTACCACAACGGGAATCGCTGGATGAAACCGCTAAATCCATATGTGAAAATTTGTAGTAGGAAATAAATTTGAGGGATAGCTGATATTCCGATTCCACATTTATTCGGGATTGACTACTAATTTTCATTTAATATAAGAATTTAATGGCTAATCATTTTGTCTGATTAATTTAACGCTTTATTTTTTTTATTTTCCCGCAGATTTTGTCGATTTAGCAGATCATTATTCGTAAATCTAATCAGCGAGATTTGCAAAATCAGCGGGAAATAATATTTTAATCCAAATTTAAACAGGATTTAAGGGTTTTTAGATACTTTACCTCCGGTTTATTGTATCTTTACACCTCGCGAAATTGTACAGACTTACAGAAACAGGAATTAATGGAACAATTTGAACTCCCCGTAACCTATAAAGGTCAGGATCTTCTTTTCAACGGAAGACTGGCAACATTTACCTATGGATACAAATTCTATGTGGATATCAATGGTGCTGAAGTAATCTTTGAGCGGGATGACGAGGGAAATTTGCGGGCAATGCTACCGGAAAATGTTTCAGATACAGCCATAGAAAAAGGACTTATCGAAGCGGTTATTGAAATGTTTAATGACCTTCAGGTTCTGTGATATAATTTCCTTTTTGGGTTATCTTTTACTCATCCCTCACTGCCATCCGGTAAGCTTTAAGACTTTGCCCTTTATGTCTTTTAAAAAACTTATTGACATGGCTTTCATCAGCAAAACCGAATTCATCCGCAATCTCATGAACTCTTTTGTCACTGAAGCGCAGTCTGTGCTCTATCAGCCTTATCCTGTATGAGGAAATATACTGTTGTATGGATTCATTACATTGTTTACGGAAATAGCTTCCCAGATACGTGGAAGACAATCCGAACTTTTGGGCGATAACCTCCACTTTCAGAAGACCGGGCTGGCGGATATGTTCCTGAATGTAATCAAGAATATGCAGTATTCGGCTATCCGCATTGGGAGAAATGTTCTGAGGTTTGGTAATGTCGATATTTCTGGCTGCAATGACAATAACAGCATTCACCAGATGGCGGGTAAGATCTTCGTTATAAACAGACTGATGCTCTGTAGCCTGCTGTAAGTTCCTCATTAAAAGACTGACCATCATTTTGTCATCGTTGTTGGCAAGTACAGTACCGGATAGATGAGAAGCATAATACAAAAGACATTCTATATGATCTATACTTTTCCACTGGTATTCCCTGATATAATTTTCACCAAAACGGATGACCATAAATTCACAAATGCCGTTGAGATTGAATCCATGGCAGTCGTTAGGCGTAATCAAAAACAGATCACCCGCAGAATAAGAAATCCTGTTCCCGTTCACCACATGATCTCCGATGCCGGAAATGACATACACCAGCTCGAAAAAATTGAACTGTCTGTCCTTCAAAGGGCATTGATCTATTTTTTCATAGAATACTTCAAGGGATTGGTATATATTTTCTCTGGCCATATTGCAAAGATACCTAAACAAGCTTAAAATATACCTGTTTTTACTTCCTTTTCCAGTCTATTTTTGCTTGTAAATTTATTTTTATAGATGAAAAAAATTGTAGTAATTAACGGACATCCCCACAAAGAAAGCTTTAACAGTGCACTCGCACATTCTTATATTCAATCGGCGATCAATGCTGGTTCTGAAGTTCGGTACATTGCTATCGGGGAACTTGATTTTGATCCTAATCTCCGGTTCGGCTACAGGCAAAGAATGGAACTGGAGCCTGACCTGGTAAAAGCTCTGGAAGATATTCAGTGGAGTGAGCATCAGGTATGGATACATCCTGTATGGTGGCTCGGAATGCCTGCTATCATGAAAGGTTTTATTGACAGGGCTTTTCTCCCGGGAATCGTTTTTAAAAGCAATAAAAAGGGAGTTAGCGAAGGGCTGTTAAATGGCAGATCAGGAAGAATCATTACCACAGCAGGAGATTTATCAGTAAAGGCATATGAAGACGACTATCTGTCCAGCGGTCTTATCCAATTGAAAAAAGGAATCCTTGAATATTGTGGAGTATCTTCCATACTGACCGATTTTATAGGTCCTGTTGATGGCCTCTCTGCAAATGACAGGATACAATGGCTGAATAAAATGAGAGCTTTAGCTGTAGCAGACTCCATGTAAAAATATAAAAGAGGCTGTCTCAAAAGTGTCATTCTGAATGAAATGCAATGTAATGAAGAATCCAAACAACTGACCATCAATGAGATTCTTCCTTCGTCAGAATGACAAAAGCCGAATTATTTGACTTTTGAGACAGCCTCTTTTTATAATGCATTCCTTTTATTCAAAAACTACATAGTTTACCTTATCTACTCCTGTATTTCCTGTCTTTTCATGGTAAGCGTACAATACCAGTTCATAATTTCCTGCAGAGCGAATCAAATGACCTCCTTCAAACAGATTAGTAGAAACCAGCGACATATCAACGTTTTTTATGAATTTACCATCCTTTTTGAGGATTCCTTTGACTTCAATTTCATCAGAATTCCAGACCCCTCCCTTTTCTATAACACATCCACACATCATAACGACATTTGCCTGAAACAGAAAAGGCTTATCTTTTATACTATTCAGCGCAATGTATTGGTGAGTCCTTGGCTTCAATATATCGATAATGTAACCTGGTACTTCAAGGATAATTCCTTCTCCTAAAATATCTTTTCCCGGGATCAGCCACAGTTCGGTACTTACCATAGCCTGTGCCTGTCTGCTGTTCAAAGGTGAGACAACTTCTATATTCACAAATGTAGGTTCGTCTATATCGATGCTGGCGATAAATCCTGCTGTTTGTTCATCGGCAATTGAGTTTCCTCTTACTTTAGGTGTTTTCATAATCAGATCGGTGTTTCCTGTACTTCCGGAAGTATTTCCTTCTGCCAGAATTTTCTGATTCAGCTTATTTCTGACAATAATATGAGCCCCTCCCAGCGATGTCCCGATAAATTTGGCATCCCGTGCCTTCGCCCTTATCATCACCTTAGTCTCCGTAGCAGAGACCATCAGGTTGGAAAAAAGAAGGGCAATAATAAGAATACATGTTTTCATAAGTTCTGTGATTTTAAATATTCATGTTTGAATCTGGTATAGAAAGATTCTTTTTTCAGCTCCAGATCTATACCATCCAGATAAGAAAAAATACCCAACTCTTCCGACAGAAGCCGGAGAATTGCTTTTTCACAACTATCCCAGATCTGTTCCAGCTGAGGAAGCATATCTACCGCTTTCGGAGAAAGTGAAATGATCTGCTTTCGTTTGTCTGTTCTATCTTTCTTAATGAGCAGATATCCTTTTTCCATCATTTTTTTGACAATAACGACTACTGAAGGATGAGAATAGCCAAGGGGTTCAGCAATGTCTGTGATGGAGATCTCCCCCTTCTTTTGCAGCAGCATGAACACAAGATACCAGTTGGGTTCTACATCTATTCCAAACTCTTTATAAAATTTTCTGACGTCATGAGACATCCGGTCACTGATCCGCTTCAATCTGCTGTCCAGAGCTTTATATCCCAATTCTTTAATAAAGTCGAAATCCATAATGAAGTAATTTGTAGCAAATATATAAAAAATATAGTTAACTATATAGTTAACTTTGTAATTATAAGAAAACTATATATTATATAAAAAAAACTTATTGACTACAGAAAATAAATAGTTGCTAACTGGCTTTAGTCCTTATTTTTAGATAGCAAAAAATAAGGTAAGATTTAAGCTCTTTCATATTATTTTGGTTTAGGTTTGAGATACTATTCAAATTTTATATTGAATCTAAAAAGACGATGTCTTAAAAATATATTTCCATCTACCTAAAGCATTTTTTATTCTACAAAATACCCGGCACTAAGGCAGGGTAGATCAATAAGAGATTTCACACTAATTAAAAGACTGTCTGTAACTTAAAGGAGTCTTATCCGTATCCGCATCCGGATTTCTCATTGTAGCAATTATCTTCCATCCTTTGTTCTGAAATAATCAGACTGCCGATTTTCCTAATCCTGTAAAAGCACCTGTTATAAAAACTGTTTTCATTTTTCTTTGTTTAAAAAATTACCTGATAAAAGTCTGTATTCAGAAAAAGGACAACGTTGCCAAAACGGGGTAAGCTGTAGCCAAAATGGATTTGCGGGAACACTTTCATTCATTTGTTTTTTGTAAGTTTGCTTCTATCGATTTTATGGCAGAATATATTCTTGAAAACATCAGTATCAGCACACTTTCTGTATATGACCTTCTGAAACACACCACAGAGAGTACCTTTATTGGTATCAGGGATTTTCATGAGATCTATCCCGTTACCATTGAAAACAATACCGGAATATTTACAAAAAAAACTACGCTTCAGGATTTTCCTGCTGTCACGATAAGCAGGATCGGGAGCTCATTACTCTGTTCATGTACATGCGATAGTCCACAGGGACATCTTTGTTCCCATCAGGCAGAGATCATTCATTCAATCCTAGAGGAAAAAAATTTCAGGATCTTTTTTGATGATATGCTCCGTAAAAAGACATTGATTTCTAAAGCTAAAAGTTACGGCCTGGAAAATGAGCCGGATCTTGACACGTATTTTCAGCTGAAATATAATGACGGTAAAATTGAAATGCTTCCGAAGATCAAAGAGATGCTTCCGGTAGATGAGGTAATGTTTCAGAAGGCCCTTCTTCCTCAGCATCCTTCCAGACTGGAGGAGCTTGCGTCATTGGAAACGGGGAAAAAACAGATATTGGTAATGGGGAAACACCGCTACTACAATCACCTGACCTTTGCCCTGATGGAAGCCGAAATCACACAGACCGGAAAAATCAAAAACCCGGTTACTCCCGTTGACACCATGCAGCTGATCTGGAAAGCAGAAAAACCTCAGGATATTAAATTTTATACAGCGATCACTTCGTTTCAAAGCAACTATAATGAAGATTACAATCCTTCAGAACTCGAAGCTTTAAAGCTCATTGTACAAAATCCCCTGGATCTTGAAGTCTATTATCATAACCGGGAAATCGCAGAAACCATTTCAGCAAAGTCTCTGAGCTATGTTGAACTTAACACTTTAGATGCGGAAGTACAACTCTCTGTATTTAAGAAAGATCCTTTTTATGAAATTACAGGAGAGCTACAGTTTAATGATATTTCCGTTCCGTTCAGAAATCTTGTTCTCTGGAATGAATATTTTGTACATAACCACAACACATTCGGCTTTGTAGAGCATCAGGACCTACTCAGAATCATCAGGTTCTTTAAAGCCAATAATGAAATTCTGCTCATCCATTCTTCAAAATATGAGGGTTTTATGCAAAACATTCTGTCCACCCTTGAAGAACGTATTCATATCAATTACAGCTACATACAAACAGCAACACAAGTACAGCTTGAAGACAAGAATTATAAGGTAGAAAAGATAGTTTATCTCCGCCAGCAGGAAAATTATATAGGGATTACTCCTGTTATGAAATACGGCCAGGTAGAAGTTCCGGTCTATTCCCGAAAGCAGATCTTTGATACGGATCAGAACGGGAACCCGTTTAAAATAGAAAGAAATGATGCCGCAGAAGCCCGTTTCACCTCTCTGATCATGCAGCAGCATCCCGACTTTGAAGAGCAAATGGACGGTTATCAGTATTTTTATCTGCACAGGGATAAATTCCTTGATAATAACTGGTTTCTTGAAGCCTTTGAAATATGGAGAAATGAAGGGATAATCATACTTGGTTTTAATGAATTAAAAAACAATAAGCTCAATCCGCACCGTGCAAAGATCAATATTCAGATCACCAGCGGACTGGACTGGTTCAACGCCAAATTAAAAATAGGATTCGGGCCAAAAGAGGCGACCTTGAAACAGCTCCACAGAACCATCCGCAATAAAAGCAGGTTTGTTCAGCTGGATGACGGTTCTTTAGGAATTCTTCCTGAAGAATGGATAGAAAAGATCGCTGCCTATTTCCAGGCCGGAGAAATTGATGAGGAATTATTAAAAATCCCCAAGATCAGCTTTACAGAAATCTCTTCCCTTTTTGAAAAAGAAGTGTTGAGCCAGGAAGTTCAGAATGAAATAGCCAGCTATTCCTCCCGGTTTTTAAAAGCTAAAAAAATATCTGAAGTAAAGGTTCCGGCTGCACTGAAGGCCGAATTAAGAGATTATCAGCACGACGGATTAAACTGGCTGAATTTTCTGGACGAATTTAATTTCGGGGGTTGCCTGGCGGATGATATGGGATTGGGAAAAACAATTCAGATCATTGCTTTTATCTTATCCCAAAGGGAAAAACGCGGGCATACCACCAACCTCATTGTAGTGCCTACTTCCCTCCTTTTCAACTGGCAGGAAGAGCTCAGCAGATTTGCACCCTCTATAAAGGTTTTGCTACACTATGGACCTGACAGACCTAAGGCTACATCCCATATGCACGAATATGAAGTCATACTGACCAGCTATGGAATGCTGCTTTCTGATATCCGTTTCCTTAAAAACTTCCATTTCAACTATATTTTCCTTGATGAATCACAGACCATTAAGAATCCTAATTCTGAACGGTATAAAGCTGCACGCCTGCTCCAGTCACGGAACAGAATCGTACTGACGGGAACTCCTGTAGAAAACAGTACTTTTGACCTGTATAGCCAGCTCTCTTTTGCCTGTCCCGGGCTGTTGGGCAGCAAACAGTACTTTAAAGACATTTATGCCATTCCTATTGATAAATTTGAATACAGTAAACGTGCCCTGGAGCTCCAGCAGAAAATAAAGCCGTTCATACTCCGCAGAACCAAGAAACAGGTCGCCAAAGAACTTCCTGAGAAAACGGAAACAGTGATCTACTGTGAAATGAATGCGGAACAGCGCCGGATCTATGATGCTTATGAAAAAGAGCTTCGTGAGTTTATTGCAGCCAATGATGACGATGAGCTCAACAAAAACAGCATGCATGTTCTTACAGGGCTTACAAGGCTGCGACAGATCTGCAACTCTCCGGTCCTCATCAAAGAAGGCTATTCAGGAGAGCATGCTGTAAAGATAGAGATCCTGATGGAGCAGATCCTGGGGAAATCAAACGACCATAAAATCCTAGTATTTTCACAATTTGTCGGAATGCTGGATCTCATTAAAGCTGAACTGGAAAAACACTCCATCCGGTTTGAGTATCTTACGGGACAAACAAAAGACAGAGGGGAAAAAGTAGCTCATTTCCAGGAAAATAAAGAAGTAAGGGTATTTTTGATCAGCTTGAAGGCTGGTGGCGTAGGGCTTAATCTTACCCAGGCCGATTATATTTACCTTATAGATCCATGGTGGAATCCTGCAATTGAGAACCAGGCCATTGACCGCAGTTATCGTATAGGCCAGACTAAAAATGTAATTGCTGTCCGCATGATCTGCTCTAACACTGTGGAAGAGAAAATACTGACCCTTCAGAAAAAGAAAAAACAACTGGCTCAAGACCTGCTCAAAACAGATGGAACAAAACTTCAGGGACTATCAAAACATGATCTTATAGATTTGCTGGGATCCGGTTCCTGATTTTTAGTCTTTAGCATTAAACCTTAACTTTTATTCTCTAAAGAATTATTTTGATTAAAATCCTCTTAAACACAATGTGTTTAAGAGGTAAAAAAAGAAAACCGGCAGATAGAATCTGCCGATAAAAAACAAAAATTGATATGGATATGATTAGATATGTGTTTTTATTTCTTAATGATCTTTTCAGTGATCACTTTTTTATCCTTCGTCAGGATCTTGATCATATAAGTTCCCGGAACAAGGTTTTCCAGATTCACTGTCACAGAATTACCTTCCTGTATTTTCTGTCCTGATAGGCTGTAAACTTCATATTTCTCCAAACCTTCTTTCATTTTAATGGTTACAGTACCTGTAGTAGGATTTGGATATACTTTTACCTTCCCTGATGAATCCTTGGAAACCTCCACTGTTGATAAGCTTTCCAGCTGTACATTGATTGTGTAGTCTTCTACCTGACCGATAAACCATCCTGAAGGACAAGGAAGATTCTCCAATGTTCCCATCCATGAACTTGACTCATATGCCTTTACCAGTCTGAAACGGGTTTCTCCAAGCATAGCGTTTAAAGGAATGCTAATACTGCCTGATACAACCCCTGACTGCTCATTGGAAACAGGATTGGAATTGTCCAGATACCCCAGGTTGAACACTTCATCGGCATCAAATACATTATTATGGTTGAAATCGATATAAGCGTAGGCTGATACCGTATCCTGCCCATGGGTACCTCCCGTCACTGTAATAGGATACGTATTTCCACGATTGACATTGAAAATTACACTTGTAAAATTCTCAATAACATCCGAATTACCGTCAAGAGCACTATTATTGACCATTCCGGCAAAGTCTACCCCGCTGATCTCACTTACCGTAAGGGTGGTCACATTTTCAGCACCACAATAAGGAGATGGGAAGCTGGCATTGTTTCCTAAAATATTGACCGTATATTCTTCTGTCTGTCCGGCTCTCAGGCTTGAGTCGCAGGCAGAACTGATAGAATTGGGAGCATTAGGATCCGAATAAGCCGCAATATTTGTATTTTTAAGAACTCTCATTCTTGTGCTTCCATTGGCAGCATTAGCAGGGATCGTAATGGTATTGTTGATCGTAAAGGCATTAAAGGGATTAGCTGCTGCAAGTCTCCCGATATAAAAACTTTCCCCTGCATCATCAAAATTACCATTCTGATTAAAATCAATATAAACCATTACATCACTCGGAAATGTACTGGAGGGCCCCTTCACGGATATCGGATAAGAATTACCGGCCTGCAGATCTGTAGATATTGAAGTAAAGTTT
Organism: Chryseobacterium sp. UF-290; assembly: GCF_058245615.1. NCBI lineage: Bacteria > Pseudomonadati > Bacteroidota > Flavobacteriia > Flavobacteriales > Weeksellaceae > Chryseobacterium > Chryseobacterium sp. UF-290. Next base: position 145,624 of record NZ_JBSICB010000006.1, on the reverse strand, counting down.
TCATACTCCGGTGCGCTGCCGGTCTGATCCGGGGATGAATTATTAATGCTTCCGAAGGTTACATTACTGATCATGTTACCGTCAGCTCCATACTCAAATGCAGGCATACAATATTGTAGTTGTGCATTCATCAGTGAACAGAAAGCAACAGCAGAAAGGGTAGTTAATTTTCTCATATATTCTTTAATTTTACTGAGGCAAATTTATATTTATTTAGAATGAATAAAAATAAGAATGTAATGATATTTGTCAGTTAATGAAAATTAACCACATTATAATTAATAAAAATATATTTAACAACTTAATTAAATACATTATAATCAATTTGTTATGATAAGAAACCCGCTTTCAGAAATTATAAAGCGGGAAAACAGTTTAATTCTTGGCAGTGATCAGATCATACAGTCTGGATTTCAGATAATTATCCATTATTCAGTAATACTGATCTATACTTTCTATAAAATACTTCTAAGCATTTCAAACCCTGTTTTCAGTAAAATATTGCTGGTACTACTCCACCCTCCATTACTGCCTACTGACCATATGCTGCTCCTTTGTTTCGTAAGCCTGATCATCTTCATTGGAATACTAAGGCAGAATAGCTTTTCATTATACAATTAATTTATAATCAACATGATATTGATACTACGTGAAAATTAATACCTTTAAGGCCAAAATCAAAAAAACGTTAAAAAGTAAATATCGGCTTGACGTAAATTATTATATTTTGCTTGTATAAAAGGTTTTTATCTTCTTATTCTATATTTATGAAAAAGAAATTTATTATTTTCTTTATTTTTCCAATTCTTAACTTTTCTCAGGCTTCTTCAGATAGAGAAAAATTACATGTTAAAGCTGAAGACAGAAACAGATTTCATAAAGAATTTATTGAATTATCACTAACACCTGTCGATAATATCAATCAACTTTATAAGTTGGGAGAAGAATGCCTGAAAATTGCTGAAAATGATGATGAAAAAGCAAGATCTTACTCCATGATGGGAGATGCGAAACGAAAAAAAATGGAATATTCCCAGGCAGTCGGATATTTTCAAAAAGCTGATTTTTATGCCCGAAAAAACAATTTTGACAGCGAACGATTCATTATCAATATCCTTTTATCCGATACCTACAGTAATCTGAATCTGAAGGTGCAGGCAGGAAATGCTGCCAACGAAGCCCTATCCATATCCCGGAAACTGAATGATCCTGAAAAAACGGATCTGCTTTATCATCAGAAAGCCATTAACCTTATGAGGGAAGAGAAATACTGTGAAGCCATTAATTATCAGTCTAAGTCCGTTCATTATAATTTCAACAAATATAAAGAAGATGCCACAGGAAATTCAAAATATAATTATCTGGCGCACTGCAGCACTCTCAGTTATCTGTTCTTCAAATGCGGCAATATTGCCGAAGGTAAAAAGTATCTGAAAAAATTTGAAGAAACTTACAATCCTTCTACTGATATAAACGAAGTCTATACTCTTGAATCCTATTATCTGAATAAAGGAATTCTATGCGCATTAGAAAATAAGAATAACGATGCAAAGCTTTGGTTCGACCGCTCAATAAAGAGGGCAAAGGATGAAAATAAAAATAAGGAGCTCATAAGAATCATCAAAGAAAGATTGCTTTATATCCAGGACAGTGAGTCAAATAAAAGATATTTTGAGCAATATCTGGCTCTGTATCATCAAAAAAACAGAGAAATAGAAACAGTCAGTCAAAACGAATTTACAAAGCAGGAGCAAAGCTTAACCCGGCAAAGAATCAATATCTTCATGCTTATTGGACTTTCCGTTGCCCTGGGAATTGTTATTGTTGTGATCAGTTTCTATTATACTAAAAGAAAAAAAGAAACAAAATTAAGATTTGATGAAATTATAAAGAGCCTTGAGCAGCAGGATTTGGAACACCTTCGCCAAATATCTCATACAAATACATCCCAAAAGGAGATGGATATAGAACATATGGAAGAAGTCAACAATGCTGAGGAAAATAAGAAAGTAATGTCGGAAAGTAAGGAAAAAGAACTTCTGGAAAAGCTTATTGCCTTCGAAGCAGGAACAAAATTTACAGCAAGAAATTTTACAATTTCAAATCTTGTCTCCATACTTGACACCAATACAAAATACACCAACTATATCCTGAAAAATCATCGGGGAGAAAATTTCAATGCCTATATCAATGGACTCAAAATCAACTATATCGTTAATCTGCTCTATAAGAATCCATCCTATCTGAATTATAAGATTACTCATTTGTCAGATCTGGGTGGGTTTTCATCACATAGCCGCTTTACCCATATCTTTAAACAGAAGCTTAATATATCTCCCTCAGAATTTATCAGCCGGCTTAAAGAAAAAGTTGATAAAGCATAAATATTTAATTATTACTCCTATACCATAAGAAACCGTTTCATCACTGAGACGGCTTTTTTATTATCATTGTCTCGTACTGAAAAGTAACAATACATAAAAAAGAATCTCTATGAAAAACTTCAAATTGTAAATAAAGACAGAATCCAGAGAATCAATTACAGCAATTGCCGCAAAAATATAGTATGCAATATCATGCTCAGATTATTACTTTTTCAGGCCAAATTCATTCAGGAATACTAATAATTTCTTCCGTAACCCAAATATTTATCTTCTTTACCATTAACCGCATACATTTTATTGCAACATATTGATAATAGTACATTTACAATATGATCGAATATAACTTTTTGACTGGCAATATTCCGTAAATGAGACAGCTATCCGGTTGTTTTGTATAGGGGAAAACCTTCCCTTTGCAAAAATTTTTTAAATCTCTTTAACATACAAACGATATGAAAAAAATTACTATTCCTTCTCTGGTATTGTTATCAGGAATTGTATTTTCTCAAGTGGGCATCAATACTAAGCAACCCAAAGCAACACTTGATATTGCAGCTTCTCCTACTGATACAACCAAAGCAGATGGTGTTATCGCTCCTCGCTTAACCCGTGAAGAACTTACTAATAAAGGAAATTCTCTTTACGGAGCAGATCAGCGGGGAGCTGTTATTTATATTACTGATGCCTCCGGTGGAAACGTTACCGGACAGAGAGTAAATATTACATCCGCAGGATATTACTATTTTGACGGAACGCTTTGGCAAAAGCTTCTTTCAGGGATAGCAGACACTAGTGTAGATGCCTGGACGAATGATTCCGCCAATGCTTTGGTAAAAATAGGAACCAAATCAGATGGAACGCCAAGGGACGCAAATACAGACATCGTAGCAACAGATAATGGGAGAATAGGAATCGGGACAGCGGCTCCTACCCATGGATTGACCATATGGGGATCAGGAGGCAATGATGACGATATTGCAATCCGTTCTTATACTAATACCGGTATTTCTTCAGGTCTATTGCAGTTATCAAAATTTAGAGGAACCCGTACAGCTCCTTCCGCAGTGCAGGCTGATGATGTCCTGGGCGGAATATTATTCAATGCATACAACGCAAATAATGTAAGTGGTAATTATGCGGCAATTCATAGTATAGTAAGCGGAACTCCGTCAGGAGAATTTGTTCCTTCCTCACTTATTTTCAGAGCAAGTAATTCTGCCAATCCCGTGGAGAGAATGAGAATCACCCATGAAGGCAATGTGGGAATTAATACGACAAATCCTAATACAAAGCTTCATATCATCGCACCTGCTGCCGGAACCGGATTTACTTTAGCAGATGGGTCACAGGGCGTTGGAAAAGTCCTTGTATCAGATGCCAGTGGAAATGCGAAATGGGAAGAAGGCAGAAATGCTCAATACCAAAAGCAACCAGCAGCATTAACGGGAAATTTAACGCTGAACAACGGTTCTCCCGCGTCTTCTATAGCAGGATTATCAGGATTTACAGCACAATCTAAAGGAAAATACATGATTAATTTTCATTATTTCCTAAGGACAGACGGTAGCCCGGCAGACAGAGCTTTTTATTTCAGGACTTTCAGAAACGGATCTTCTACGATATCGGATGTAGAAGTATACGGATATTCCGCAACGACGAATGGTCATATAGCAGGTACTATCCCTATTATTATAGACCTGAATGCAGGGGATGTGATTACGTATGATTTCAGAAATCAGATCGCGAACACCCTTACTTTTGAGAGTGCTTTTAACGCAAGAAACTATATGGAGGTCGTATATCTTGGATCGTAGTAAAATATAAAACAAAATTATCCGGAAAACTCCGGAAAACATAAAAACACAAAATAGCAGATGGTTTTTCCATTATGCCTGCATCTCTGAAAAAATAATTTATTATTTAATGGTTGCACAATGTGGGATATCATCCCGCATTTGTGTAGCTATTTTTAAGTATGGGAGGAAGTGATTCATACCCGAAGATAGAGTTCCTGGAATTATTTTTTGGATGAACAGGTAAAAAGCATACAGAAAGCTGCTTTTATACCAACTAATATTGAAAACATGACTTTTAATGATATTCATATAGGTGATTTAATCAGCCAGCGGGTTAAGGAAATAGGAATAGAAGCAACCCGGATCTGTATATTTTTTAAATGCCCGGAAGATACAATACAAAAAATGTATGCGGCAAAATCCATGGAAACAGAATTGCTTTTGAAATGGAGTAAACTATTGAGATACGATTTTTTCAGGGTATACACACAACATTTGATACTACACAGTCCGCCTTCAGCGAAAGGAGATTTAAAACCTGTAAAGTCGTCACTTCCTCAGTTTCGCAAGAATATTTATACAAAAGAAGTGATTGACTTTGTTCTGGAGCAGATCCGTACCGGAGAAATGACTAAAATCGATATCGTGGAAAGGTATAAGATCCCTAAAACTACTTTGTATAAATGGATAAATAAATACGGAAGCTAAAACCTGATGTTATACATTGAACTCAATAACAAAAACAAAACACCGATCATTATCTTTATAAACCAGTTGAATTATGATTACAGAAAACAATACCCAATATCCTGACTACCGGCAGATCTATACCGACATTCTTAATAAAAAATTTGCACACAAAAAAGATGAATGTGAGGAGCTTTTGAGTAAAAAAATTCTTTCGGCAATAGATATTATAGAGCTGAATAATAAGATTTTCGGCAAAAACACGGAAACGGAAAAGTTTAATCAGAGGTATCGTTCTTATAATAAATCTTCAATTCTTAAGATTCTTGATTATCAAAAAGAACATCAGATAAACAATTCCGAACTCGCCAAACACTTTAACCTGAGCAGGAACACCGTTACAAAATGGAAAAAATTATTTCTGGTATAACTGGTATAAATTGAATATATTCTGAGACCGATCGAAAATAAAATATATTTTAGAATTTTAATTTTCCATCCTCCTGCCACGGTTGATTTCCCATAGTAAGACCGGGTACTTTATTCTCTGCTTAGCTGATCGAGCTTTTTCAATAAGGTCGGGATTCTGTATGCTCCATGCATCTGCTCTACTTTTACCTTTACTTCATCCACATCAATTCCTTTTGCTGTTACAAAAAGAGGCGTTTTACTTTCCCCCCGAAGCACACTTCTCCTTTGGGTATCAGGAGTGGTAAATTCATTTTTGGCAATTCCTACAACAGGATATTTTCCGTCCAAAGCATGGTACAGGTGTCCCCCTAAGCCTATCTTCCCTTCATTGTCAAGAGTAACATAGCCATCAACGATAATAATATCACCGGGTTTTACCATTATTTTTGTTAATAGGCTCAAAATACATGGCAGCTCTCTTTTATAAAATGCTCCACTTTCATATGCTGAATTGATCTTTGTCTGTTCTATAAAAGTTTCAACCTCCCTTTCTGACGTCCAGTTTTCAAATGCAATACACACTGTATTGGCATAATCTTCATAATAATAGGTATCGAATGCATAAATCATAGGTCTTCTTCACTTAAAAAAATTCACCAAAATGCCACAGGATTCCTGACGGATCATGTACAAAGCATTCTTTACCCCATTCCATTGTTCTTACGGGAGTAAGCCTTACATTTTCATATTTCCCGGTAAGCCCTAAAGACAAAAGCTCCTTCCAGAATTCATCAGTATTATCCACTTCCATAAAGATCATGGTGTTATCAACCCAGTCTTTGGCATAATAATCCTGAAGATAAAAGGCGGTTTCTTCTCTTTTAAACAATGAGAGCTTAGGCTCGAGAACAACTTCCTCAAAGCCAAGATCCCTGTAAAAATTCCGGCTCACTTCAAAGTTCTGGGCCCCGATAAAAGGGCGGATCGACTTTACATGCTGTGTCATGATTTTTATCTTTAAAGGTGTTAGATTTTAACTTTTCCAGGAAAGTAGAACAGTTTCTTTTGCCTGTAAAAAATGTTTCCCACAGATCTTACCCTATCACAGATTTTTTGATCCGTGAAATATGAATCTGTGGGAAACTTTTAATGATAGCCTTATTTTTTATCAACCACTATCCTTTCTGCCCTGTTGGCAATATCCCAGGCTGTTGTGAAAATAAGCTGAGTTCTTTTTTCCAGTAATTGATAATCAATTTTGTCCGGATCATCAGTTGGCTTGTGATAGTCCTCATGAATTCCGTCAAAGAAAAACGCAACCGGAATATTGTGCTTGGCAAAATTATAATGATCAGAACGGTAATACAATTGCTCCGGATCATTCAGATCATCATATTTATAGTTAAGCTCCAGATTATTCGTTCTCTTATTGGCTGCTTCATTGATCACTTTAAGCTGCGAGCTCAGCATCTCAGAACCGATTACATACACATACTGCTTTCCTCTGTTGGCAGGATCATCACGCCCGATCATATCGATATTAAGGTCAACAACCGTATTGGCTAACGGGAAAACAGGATTTTGGGAATAATATTCCGATCCGAACAGGCCATGCTCTTCTCCCGTAACATGTAAAAAGAGAACTGATCTTTTCGGGCCTTTACCTGCTTTTTTAGCCTCCTGGAATGCTTTGGCAATTTCCATTACCGCAACCGTTCCGCTTCCGTCATCATCAGCTCCGTTATATACCACTCCGTTTTTAGTTCCCACATGATCATAATGGGCAGAGACCACAACGATCTCTTCCGGTTTTTCACTTCCTTCTATGAATGCCAGAATGTTTTCAGAATCCGGAAGATTTCCCCCTCCTCTTTTTTTCATAAATTCTGATGGCACTTTCTGATAATATGAGCCTAATGCTTTAGGACCGGAAATGCCAAGGTTTTTATAATAGTTAACGATATACTCACCCGCTTTTTTCTGTCCTTTACTTCCTGTATCCCTTCCTTCCATTTCATCAGAAGCAATGACATACAGGTTCTTTTTCAGATCCTCAGCATTGATCATTTTATAGGCATTGGAAAAAGCCTTATCGTGTTTTGCAGAAACAGAATGTGAGGAAGTTCCGTCAGACATTTTTGCCGTTCCACAGCTGGTCAGTACAGCAATAGAAAACAGCGGAATAAGTAGTTTTTTCATAATGAATAAATTTCTTAAAAATAATAAATTTTATTGAATCTGAGCAACAGGCTGAAAAGAACCTGATGGGAAACAATACAACAGTCTAATTAACAGATTACAAAAAATAAAACCAATAGAGTATTAATTTTTTATTATTTTTGAAAAATTACAAAAACAGATGAAAGAAATTCACAGGTTTACTCATTATTCCTTTTTTACAGAAATGTCCGAGCTGGCATTAGAGAACGGAAGCTTTGACCTTTCTCTGGGACTTCCTGATTTTGATATTGATGAGCGGTTGAAGTCTTTTTTAAAAGAATCGGCAGAACTCAATACCCATCATTATGAGCCCCTTGCCGGCAATCCCCTGCTGATCGAAAACATCATCACGTTCAATACAAAAAGAAAAAACAGTATTTCTGTTTCAGCCCATGAGGTAACGATTATCCCATGCGCCACCTTTGCTTTATATACCGCACTTAAATCTGTTTTAAATCAGGGAGATGAAGTCATCATTATTCAACCTTCATATTATACCTATGCACCCGCTGTGGTGATGAACGGAGGAATTCCTGTATATTACGATCTGGATCATAATTTAACTGTAAACTGGGATTTGTTTAAAAATCGCATTTCGGAAAAAACAAAAGCGATCATTATCAATTCTCCACAGAATCCGACCGGGAAAATCTGGAAAAAGGAAGATTGGAATCAGCTGTATGAATTGATCAGGAACCGGGATATCTATTTAATTTCAGAAGAGATTTATGATACGTACTGTTATGATGAGGCTGAACATTACAGCTCTTTCATTCATCCGGATCTTAGAAACAGGACATTCTGTATTTTCTCATTCGGCAAAATGTTTCATACATCAGGATGGAAAGTCAGCTATATGTTGGCTTCTGAGGAATTAACTGCATTGTTCAGGTGCCATCAGCAATATATTTCCTATAGTACGAATGCTCCGTCCCAATATGCTCTGGCAAAGTATCTGGAAGTATTTGATCCGGCTGTGAATAAAGCCATGATGCAGAAAAAAAGAGACATTTTCAATGAGCTTGTCAAAGGAACACCTTTAATCATTGAGCAAAAGGCTGAAGGAAGTGTTTTCCAGATCGTTAATTTCAGAAACGTTTCCAAAACCATGACCGATGTGGAATTCTCAAAATGGCTGACAATTGAAAAAAAAGTGGCATGCCTTCCTCTTTCGGCATTTTATGATTCAAGACAAAATTCGGATTATATCAGATTTACTTTTGCAAAAAAAGATGAAGTGATTATCGAAGCATTAGAACACTTAAGAAAAAATCTTTGATCCGGCTCTGTATCCTTGTATAGCTGGTTAATTTTCATTCGGACCTTAAAATCTGCGTCATCTGCGAGATCTGCGGGAGTAAAAATTATATCGCAGATTAATCATAATAAAAGCACCGCATATTGCGGTGCTTTCAGTAGTATATTCTAATAGACTTTAAAGAGTGAGAACCCTTACATCTATTCTTCTGTTTTTAGCTTTACATTCATCGGTATCATTAGCTTCGCAGATCGGATGCTGTGAGCCATAGCCTTCTGCCTCTACCCTGTCTGAAGATATCCCAAGCTCGAGCAGTTTAAGCTTGGCTGTTTGCGCTCTCAGGTTGGAAAGCTTCTGATTGCTTTCTTCATTACCGCTGTTGTCAGTATATCCGCCTAGTTTTATTTTAAGATCCGGATAGGTATTCAGGATTTCCGCCAGATTATTCAGCTGCTGCTCATATCCTGCTTTCAGATCGCTTGATCCTGTTTCAAAATACAGGTTTTCTATGGTATACCATTTATTAGGATCCAGCAGAGCCTGGTCTTTTTTCTCAATAGCATTATAAAGATGATAGATCTGGCTATTCTCTCCTATAGCAATGGTCTTTCCATCTTTCAGCTTTACCTGTTGAACATTTCCTGTTTCATATACAAAGTCTCCGTTTTCATTAAGATGTCCTGTCACTTCCCCTGAAGAAGCATGTACTGTCGCAACATTGGCATTGGAAAATCCGGTTAAGCTTTCTATTTTCGCTTTTCTGTTAGCTTCGATCTTATCTTTATGTAAAACAGCTAAAGTAGGGGCGATAACCAAAGAAACGATTGACATTAATTTGATAAGAATATTCATGGATGGCCCGGAGGTGTCTTTAAACGGATCTCCCACTGTATCTCCGGTTACGGAAGCTTTATGAGGTTCAGAACCCTTATAATAGGTTTGTCCATTGATATCCACCCCTTTTTCAAATGATTTTTTAGCATTATCCCAGGCTCCTCCGGCATTATTCTGGAACATCCCCATCAGAACACCGCTTACTGTAGCACCGGCCAGAAATCCTCCCAAAACTTCAGGTCCAAAGATAAACCCGACCAGTAATGGTGAAATAATAGCTATGGCTCCCGGCAGCATCATTTTTCTGATGGATGCATCTGTAGAAATAGCGACACATTTCTCATATTCCGGTTGTGCTTTTCCTTCTAAGATTCCGGGAATTTCACGGAACTGCCTTCTCACTTCTTCTACCATTGCCATTGCAGCCTGTCCTACCGCCGTAATCGCTAAAGACGAGAAAATAAACGGAATCATTCCGCCTACAAATAATCCGGCTAAAACGTCTGCCCTGTAAATATCAATCCCGTCAATCCCTGCGATTCCTACAAAAGCCGCAAACAATGCCAATGCAGTCAATGCTGCTGAAGCAATGGCAAATCCTTTCCCTGTTGCGGCAGTTGTATTCCCTACGGCATCCAGGATATCTGTTTTTTCACGGACTTCTTTAGGCAGTTCGCTCATTTCAGCAATACCCCCGGCATTATCCGCAATCGGCCCGAAAGCATCTATAGCCAGCTGCATTGCCGTAGTGGCCATCATTCCTGCCGCAGCAATGGCGACTCCATATAATCCGGCACATAAGTAAGAGCCATATATTCCTCCTGCCAGTACAATGATCGGAAGTAACGTAGACTCCATCCCAACGGAAAGTCCTCCGATGATATTGGTAGCATGACCGGTAGAAGACTGCCTCACAATACTGGAAACAGGTCTTTTTCCCATAGCGGTATAATATTCCGTAATAATACTCATTAAAGTTCCTACAACCAATCCTACCATAATAGCCCCGAACACTCCCATTTTAGTAAATTCGTGTCCCCTTAAAACCATTTTGTCCGGAAGAATATAGGTAACCAGAAAATAAGAAGCGACGGCAGTAATGACAATACTGCCCCAGTTTCCCAGATTCAGCGCATTCTGTACGCTGGAAGTGGATGAGCCTTCATTATCATTGATTCTTACAAATAAAGTTCCTATCATTGAGAAAATAATTCCCGTTCCTGCAATCAACATCGGTAAAAGAATCGGTGCAAAGCCCCCAAAAGAATCTTCAGAGATCGTTTCTCTTCCTAATACCATTGTCGCAAGAACCGTAGCCACATAAGAACCGAAAAGGTCAGCTCCCATCCCGGCTACATCTCCCACATTATCCCCTACATTATCCGCAATAGTCGCAGGGTTTCTGGGATCATCTTCCGGAATTCCTGCTTCTACTTTTCCCACCAGGTCAGCACCTACATCGGCCGCTTTTGTATAAATACCACCTCCTACTCTTGCAAAAAGCGCGATGGATTCAGCCCCCAGAGAAAATCCGGTAAGAATTTCAATTGTTCTTTCCATCTCATGAGAGTCTACGGTGGCATCCGGTGCGAAGATCTGCTTAATGATCAGGAATAGCGCTCCCAAACCCAAAACAGCCAGTCCTGCCACTCCCATTCCCATTACGGAGCCTCCTGTAAAGGATACCTTAAGTGCTTTGGAAAGTGAAGTCCTTGCTGCTTCAGCAGTTCTTACATTTGCTTTTGTAGCGATTCTCATCCCAATAAAACCTGCTAAAGCAGAAAATATGGCTCCAACGACAAAGGCAGCTCCTATGCTCCAATGCGAATTGGCATTACTGGATCCCATCACGGCCAGTAAAATGGCGACCACCACCACAAAGTAGGTTAAAATTTTATATTCGGCTTTTAGAAAAGCCATTGCACCATCAGCAATATGCCCGCTGATCGTTTTCATTTTTTCATTTCCGGCATTCTGTTTACTGACCCAGTTGCTCTGAAGAAATGTGTAAAGTAAAGCTACGACACCAAAAATTGGCACTAACACAAATAGATCCATAGTTTAATATTTTTTTGGTAATAGAAAATTAAATATAATAAATAATTACCATCAAAGCATTAAAAAATTTGACAGTTCTGCGATTACCTTTGAAAGAATGTAAAAAATACTGATAGATCTGAACCTGAAATATAATGGTAAAAACAGGGATTAACAATAGGATTAAACCATTAACAGATAATAAGAATTAAAAAATATCGGTGCTTATCTTCACCAATAAAAAAGGATAAACAGTTTCCCGTTTATCCTTTATATATTCTAAATCAGAGTATCTTATCCTCCGAATTTATCTGCATAGTCAGTCTGAGAAGCTTTGATCACTTTTCTTGCATGTTCAGCACCGTATACCTCCTGGATTCTGCATTTTGCAGGCTCATCCGGTAAGTTTTTATAGGTCAGGAAGTAGTGCATCAGTCTTTTAACTTCCGCTTCCGGTAATTCAGAGATATCTCTGAAATGTCCAAAAGCATGGTCATTAATCATCACCGCTACAATTTTATCATCAGCTTCTCCCCCGTCAATCATTTTGAACCCTCCGATTGGAATAGCCTCCATCAACAAACCTCCTGCATGGATATTGTGAGAACTTAAAACACAAATATCAAGAGGATCATGATCTCCCATTGTCACATCTGTAGCTCCTGATTCTATAGCAAGCTTCATCACTTCATTATCACAGTATGTTCTTGGAACAAAACCGTATAAAGCCGGGATAATGTTAGAGAACTTCTGCGGCCTGTCTACCTTTAAATATCCTGTTTCTTTATCTACTTCATATTTAATAGTATCTGAAGGAACAATTTCCACAAATACGTTTACAACGTTTGGCGCATCTTCTCCTGCAGAAATTCCGTGCCACGGATGTGCTTTAAAATTTGGAATCATTATTTATCTGTTATTTTTTAAGTTATTATTAAAATTTCTTTTCTTAGATCCTCCATTGTTGCCGCAATATAATCGCTGCCCTCCATATAGTTCATGATGAAGATCGTTTTAAACTCATCCAGTTCGGCATTTCCCTTCAATCCGTCATAGGTTTTGTGAAGCAGTTCTATTACAGCATTTTTAGAGTCTACAATATTTTTCCATGAGTTTTTCGTCATGTAAAGCTGTTGTGAAGAATTATACTCAAACTCTTCATTGATCGTCTTTTCCGTGAGAAAAATAAATTCATGAACAGCCAGCCCTTTATCAAATTTCTGCACAAGGTTTGACGGCTTTATCCTGTCAAGAAACAGGGTCATCCTTTCATAGGAATGTGCTTTGTTCTCTGAATTTGATTTCACAGTAAGCAGCTTGATTTCCTGATTTTTAAGGGTAATGTACGAGTGTACAAATTGTCTGAGCAAAACCAGAAAAGGAATTGCAATGATCAATGCAAATGCATATGGTAAATATCCTGAAAGACTCGTCATAATTTTAGACTGCAAAATTACTAATTATTTTCCGGCTTGTAAAGAGTTTTTGAAGATATCCACCTTAGAATTCTGTATGTAGATCATAGAGAGTATAATTAAAAGGTAAAAACCAAGCATCATTCTGTTGACCAATGACGGAAAAACTAAAAATCGCAAAAAAACCGTCCCATAAATAATCGCAAAAAATAAAAGCTGCGCCTGATTTTTCTTGTTTCTGAAGGAAAAATTATTCGCCAGAATAATGACTAAAAATAACAGTAAAAGAGGAAAATAAGAAGTGTTGAACTCAAAAAGGATTTTACTTTTAATAAAATGCCAATAATCAGGGAAATAAAATGGATCAGGATCAGATACGGGATAAAGCTGAACTTGTATAAACTGATTCATCAATAAGGTAGACCATGAAACCTGGTTAAAATACTGGATCAGAAAGAAAGTAAGGAAAAGATATCCATATGAAAAAAACAGTATTTTGGTTTCGACCCTCAGGTTCTTTCTGTATAGGTAAATAAAAATGTACAGGAATGAATAAAAAATAAAATACTCAGGTCTTGTCAGGATACATAACATGGCAAAAATACATGCAGAAAATAAATTCTTTTTAACGGTAAATGCATAAAAGCTTAAAAGCAGCAATACGCATGATAAAGAATCCGCTGAAGCATGTCTGCTAGCTTCAAGAAGAGGCTTGAATAAGGAAAGCAGTACCGTTATGATGATCGCAAGAGTATGATTCTTCAGTATTTTTATCAAAAAAACAAAGATTAGAATGAGAATCAGAGCATATGATATAATTGAGATTAAAAATGTAGAAGTGGACGCACTGAAACCGAGCTTGAAGAACGACCAGTTGATAAAATTGTAAAAAGGCTTTACCACAAAAAGCTGTAGCTCTTCTTCGTATGCTTTCGGATTTTCTGATAAAATTTTGTAATAGGTGCTCTCCCCTTTGGCCAGCTCCTCCACCATGGGATTTACAGGATCAAATCCTGCAAAGTGAGGATTCTTTTCTTTCAGTTCATCATATACTTTCTGATGGATCTCTTCAATCTTCATATCGGGATATTCCGTTTTATAGATCAGTCCCATATAAGCTTCCATATCAGAATTGTAGTACTGATGGGTATAAAGATAGCATGACATGAAGCAGACATAGACTGAAAATATAAAAACAAGAATATTTCTCCCTTTTTTCATATATTATAAACCATTTTTATTGAGATTGAACCTTTACGCAGTAAACTGTTATTTTTCAAATTACTTCTTAAAAAAAATAAATTTCAACAATTTACATTAAACAGAGCAATATTTCCTATTATAAAAAAGCTTTTCCGCTGAAAAGAAATGTTCCCAGCTTTTTTAAAAGATCTTTTCCGGAGTTTTCAATAATTCCGTAAGGTTTCAGTTCTGGGCGAAATCCTCTGAAAAATTCCTCAATATTTGGCAGCTCACCTCCTTCAAAATCAAAAATTTGGGCTTCTATTGTTTCTTTGATTTTCTGGTCAATCAGAGCAGATGCCCCGGATATTTTTACATATTCCTTATCATTAAATGTCCCCAAAAGAACAGCCGTGTGAGGATCAGAATAAGTAGCAATAGCATTGATCATTTTACCATGATAATAGAAAGCTGAGAATTTAAGCCGGTTCAGCTGATAAAGACCTTCGTAAATCCGCATGAATTCAGACCGGTCGCTTTCTTTGCTTAAACCTATCGTATGAAGGTCCATAAAGGGCTTTACTTCGTCATATGTTGCGTTTCTGATTTCTGATTTTTCCAGAATTTCTTCATTCAGCCGGAGTTTTCTTTTTCTTTTAGGGGAATAGTTGGCATATACTTTTTCATAAGAATCAGGATAAATCAAAAAATTTTTCTTTGTTCTGATCTGTCTCCGGAATTGGTTGACATCATTAAACTGATAAAGGCTTATGAGATAATTTTTCTCAAGATGCTTTAAAAAGGCATCATTAAGATCCGAATCATCTTTACCTGAAAAAATGCCTAATTGCTGACAGAGTTTCGGATTATGTACAATTTTAATTCCATATTTTCTTACATAGGAGACAGGCATTACCGCTTCATAATCTCCATACATCAGAATTTCCCATTGCTTCTTTGAAGTGACATCTAAAAATTCTTTGGCAGCACTGTATTTTCTCTGTTCGGAGCTTTCCAAACATTGAGAATATTTTACAAAATCAATTTCATTGTAGTGTAATCTTCTAATCATAATAATCCTGCGTCCGAGAAGCTAAAATATGAATTCTGGGTAATAATAAGGTGGTCTAAAAGCTGGATAGCCAATGTTTTTCCTGCCTCTTTTATTTTTTGGGTAATGTTGACATCTTCCCTGCTGGGCTTCAGACTGCCGGACGGATGATTATGGGCAATGATGATTCCTGTTGCAAAATGATCTAAAGCCGTTTTAAATAAAATTCTTACATCAACAATCGATTGGCTTATTCCTCCCTGCGTTAATTGTGAAATGTGGATAACCTTGTTACTGTTATTCAGAAAGATGGCCCAAAATTCTTCAGTTCTCAGGTCGGAAAGTTGATTTTTAAGAATCAGATAAGCATCATTACTGTTGCCCAGAGTGGATTTTTCCGGAATCTCCTGTCCTGCCCTTCTCTTTCCAATCTCTAAAGCTGAGATAATAGAGATGGCTTTTGCTTCACCAATACCTTTAAACTTCATCAGATCTTTCACAGAAAGCAGGCTCAATTGATGCCAGTTATTATTCACTGAAACTAAGATTTTCCTTGCCAGCTCTACAACACTTTCTTCTTTATTTCCGCTTCCCATAATAATGGCTAATAGTTCGGAATCAGAAAGAGAGCTTTTACCTTTCTGCAAAAACTTTTCTCTCGGTCTGTCATCTTCGGCAAGAAATTTTATAAGCATGGAAATGAATTATAGATGATGAATTAATAGAATGTGTATAAGATGATCGGCTGCTTTGATTGATCAATATATTTAGCAGATTCTTTAAAAGCATTTGCTGAAAGCATAGGACAGCCTAAACTTAAGCATGCCGGAGTTTGAGATTCCCTATCCGGTACACATTCAAAAGAATGAAGGACAATAGCCCTTTGCATCGCATTGCTGTTGGTAGAATCCAATCCTTTTAAACGGTACGCCTTTCCAAATTTCCCTACATAGCTTTCTCCGATCGAATACTTCCCTAAAGAAGACTGATAAGATCCTTCCCTATTACTGAACTGTAAAGCATCCGATCCTGGAATAACAGAACCTGAACCGTGAGAAACAACAGCTTTATGTACTATTTTATCGTCTTTCAGGTCATAGATAAAATAACGGTACTTTCCTGAAGGAATTTTAAAGTTAATAAAAACTGCCAGGTCCTGATTATATTCTTTTCCTTTGATATAGTTCTTAACCTCAGAAATTTTTGATTGAGGCAATCCCGAGGTATCCAACTGCTGGCAACCAGCTTTGGAACAGGAAATTAAGAATACAAAAAGGAAAAGAAAAGGTTTCATCATTTGGTGTGTGTCCTGCTATTCTATAATCATTCCGTCTTTCATGACGAGCTTCCGGTCTGTGATCTCAGCAAGATTCGGGTTATGCGTCACAATCACAAAGGTCTGATTGTACTTATCCCTCAGGTCAAAAAACAACCTGTGAAGATCATCCGCATTTTTTGAATCCAGATTTCCCGTTGGCTCATCTGCAAAGATAATTTTCGGTGAATTGATTAAAGCTCTTGCTACGGCAACCCTCTGAGCTTCTCCACCGGAAAGCTGATTGGGCTTATGATTCAGCCTCTGTTCGATCTTCAGGTCTTCAAATAAAGCATATGCCTTCTCGATCGCTTCTCTCTCATTGGCTCCGGCAATTTTTGTCGGAAGCAGAACATTCTCCAGCGCTGTAAACTCCGGAAGCAGCTGATGAAACTGAAATACAAAGCCGATATTCTGATTTCTGAATTTTGACAGCTGCTTATCATTCATATTAATAAATGATTCACCGGCAATCGCAATTTCAGTATCATATTTACCGGACTGAGTCGGATGGTCAAGAGTTCCCAGAATCTGCAGCAATGTAGACTTACCTGCTCCTGATTCTCCTACAATAGAAACAACTTCTCCTGTTTTGATATGAATATCAACTCCTTTCAGTACTTCTAAATTCCCATAAGATTTATGGATATTTCTCGCTTTAATCATGACTCAAAAATACTAATTTGATTTTGAAATTCCTGCAAAAAAAGCTACGATAATTCTAAAAAATTTCAAGTCCGGCAACAATAGAACCTTCCATTTTGAAGGGCTTATTCTTTTGTATTATCTGATATACAATAGTCAATAAAAGTATCCCTTTTTACTGAAAGGCAGATTGAGTGTAAATTTATTTTAAAATAAGCCCTATTTCAATAATTCATCAAGTTTATTGAGCAATTTTCTAAATTCTGCTTCAGCATAGCTCACCGTAAAAAACAAAAAACCTCCCGTTTGGGAGGTTTTACTATTTTCATATCAGAAATTACAGTAACAATGTTAATGGATTTTCCAAATAGGTTCTTAATGTCTGTAAGAATTCAGCTCCTGTGGCACCGTCCACCACTCTGTGGTCACATGCCAATGAAAGTTTCATGGTGTTACCCACTACGATCTGACCGTTCTTAACGATTGGTTTCTCGATGATCGCTCCTACTGAAAGGATGGCAGAGTTAGGCTGGTTGATGATACTTGTAAATGTTTCGATTCCGAACATTCCAAGATTAGAAATAGAGAATGTAGATCCTTCCATTTCCTCCCGGTATTACGATATTTTCTTTAGTAACATTTATCTTTTTCACATCACCATTCCCATCTACTTTTCCTAGGCCGATCCCGGCATTGAATTGATCTAAAATGTATGCCAAACCTGCACTACGCCCTGTGATATCTCCTATAGAACTGACATAGGCTCCGCTTTCATAATTGCTATTGATATCAGAAAAACTTGACCCTACAGCAGATCCTTCCAAAAACCTATGTGTTGAAGGATCATAATTCTGGCTTCTGGGATAGTTGGCCAGAAAATTAATCCCTAAGCTTCTGTCATTGACGATCAATACATAGACTTCTGGAGTACCATGGTAATTGCCATATACAAAACGATACTTAAAATTGCTATTGGTAAGCATTTCCTCAAGCATACCATACAAATCACCGGCACACGGCGCACCAAAACCTCCGGCATGTGAATGCCATGCCAGACAATTGAGAAGTGGGTATACTTCCGTTGGTAGCTGATCCTTCTTTAGGGGGCGTTACATCATAAGTGCCATCCGCTTTTTGGCCTATTGCCACAGCCCATTCATTCTGAGCTGTTGTCTTTGCTTTCAGAACGGCATCCATATTTTGCTGCACTTTAGCATTTCTATAAACATTATTTGCAAGGGTTACCACAGGCTTCATCTTTTTACACGGATCATCATCAAGACTCATATAATCCGGAAACTTATGCTTAGAGCCATCACCTGACATAGACTGACCTCCTCCCATAAGACCATTTTTTGGGTCTGCCCACGAAGCATCCTTCCACCAGTTTTATCAGAGATGATTTGATAATACAAATGCTGTTTCATTTTTGAAACAGCATTTGTACATTCTATTGTTTTATCAGTTTGATTGAAGTGTCTTTAGGGATCAGTGTAACATAGGTTTTGATCTGTGGGCATTTAGTTAAATTAACAAGATCCGGTTCCCTCCAAAATATCAGAGACAACTCATTCTGATTATTTGGTTTTGATGCTAAATATAATGTTCCAAAATCATTACATGCACCATTTACAACATAGTTCAAAGAATACATCTTTACATTAGATGTAACAAAATTCAACCCTGACAAAAAAGTCTTATCATCCGGCTTGTCCAGGGAACTATAGATTACATTTCCGCTATCATCCGTTACCAATAATCTTCCTATTAATTTATCTCTTTTAATTCTATCTCCAACAGCCAATTTCTTAATAAACCTAAATTCATAATTTTTTCCATTATAGGAACCTTTCCACGTGCCTACGTACATATCAAGGGAATTGTTGATATCTTTTATATAAGTGATACCTTCTGGTAGACTTCTTCCATCAGATTGTCGGGGATAAGCAGCTGCCTGTTCCAGACTAATAACCTGGGATTTGAATGTTGTTAATCCTATAGTGAATAGTAGTAATATGATAATATTTTTCATTTTCTTTATTTTAATTTATTCTGGACAGTCTGTTGACTCTATTGTATTACTGTCCGTTTTTGAAATTTCTTTTTTGGAAATAGTACCATCATCTGCATTTACTTTATACAGGCTTACGCCATATACGCCCATCTTATCTTTGATAAAGTTAAGAAAATTTACTTCATTGGTTCTGTCTTTGTTGTTTTCAAAATAATCTTTATACATTTCCCTATATGTTTCATCATCGGAAAAATTCGTTTTTATATTGTACTTGGTGCCGGAAAATTTCAGCATATAATCCCCTTCACTGGAAATCATCGTAGCATAGATATTTTCCAAAGGCCTGCCCTCATCAGCATTGTACTGGGCAATTTGCATAAAGGCGATCACATCAGACGGAGAAAACATCCTGATCGGTTTTTTGGGGACAGTGGCTCCATCTTCAGTAATTTCATAGTCGTTGAGGTGGGTATGCATATAGCCTATCATGCTGATGCTGGGACTGAGATCCATCCCGTCAGAATTCTCAGTGCTGGCTGATGGAAGAATCTCTACATAAGATCCCGTTTTATATTGTGCATATCCCGTTTCTTTTTTCTCTCCGGTCTTGGTTTTAAGATGGGCTATTTTAGCCTGATAGGCAGAATCAATAACCTGTGCTTTCATCTTTTTACACGGATCATCATCTGGACTCATATAATCCGGAAACTTATGCTTGGAGCCATCACCTGACATAGACTGACCTCCTCCCATAGGACCGTTTTTTGGGTCTGCCCACGAAGCATCCTTCCACCAGTCATAACCAGGATGATGAAGGATAAAGCCGCCGGTCTGATCCATATGACTGATCTTAACTATCGTTATCTCTTCTATTTCATTGACACGGATGTGCTCTTCATTGGTCCCAATCCCCCTGGACATCACAGGACCTGCTGGATAGAGGTTATCCACCGCATACTGCAGCCTTGCAAGCACCTGAAGGGTGGCGGGTTCCGAATTCTGCACTACTGTAAACTGCACATAGTCTCTGGCGGGGGTAACAATCCCATGGATAAAAGCCGTTACCTGATCTCCTTTGAGAATCGGGAAAGCGATAGCCTTAGAATTGTTTCCGTAAGTATAGGTAGATACAGCATAGAAAGGAGATCCGAATTTGCTGTAAAACTCCTGGCTGAAAGCAGTGTTTTCAGCATCAGTAAGAAAGGCAGCGATTGTTTCCTTAAAAGGTACTTTATAGCTTACTGCAGAGATAGGAATGTTTACGGTAGAGATGTAAGGAGTGCTGTTCCTTTCAGCTGCCCGCTGAAAATCCTGCTGCCTGTTTTCATTCCTGAATTTGGTATCAGATTGTACTTTTTCATCAAATTTCTGAAACATGGCTATAGGTGCACGGAACTGGACCTGCTCTTCAATAGCAAGAACTTCATCTTCTGTACGGCAGGAATGCAACGAAAAGGCAATAGTTCCCACAAGGGCAAGCCTAAGAATTAAATTTTTTCTCATAAGCATTTGTTTTTTTTTGGTTGTTAAATATAATTATTTTTTCAAATATGAGGGAAATAAATGATCAGACAAAATCTATTTTTGCATAATTCTACCCTTTATCCGGGTAATATTTTTGACAAAATTATTTATATATTTGTTTAAAATAACGGAACATGACCAA
Source organism: Chryseobacterium sp. UF-290 (assembly GCF_058245615.1). Classification (NCBI taxonomy): domain Bacteria; kingdom Pseudomonadati; phylum Bacteroidota; class Flavobacteriia; order Flavobacteriales; family Weeksellaceae; genus Chryseobacterium; species Chryseobacterium sp. UF-290. The sequence continues at coordinate 124,709 of NZ_JBSICB010000006.1, read as the reverse complement.
CAACGTTGCAGAGAAAATAAAGAGACTGCGCAAGTCTAAAGGATTCTCCCAGGAAGAAATGGCTGAAAGGCTGCATATTTCACAATCTGCCTATGCCAGAATAGAAACTGGAGAGAGCCATTCCTGGGCAGCGCATATAGAAAAGCTTAGTGAAATTTTCGAAATAAAACCGGAAAATTTTCTTACGGATGAAGCAAATAATCTTGAACAAGAAAACACTGAACAAAAAGGTGGAATGGCTTTTCAATTTGTAGGAACCATTAATACGATCAATTCACTTTCAGAGAAACTGATAGAGCAGTATGAAGAAAGGATAGAAGAGTTGAAATTACAGTTAAAAGAACTTAAGGACGAAATCAAAATCCTGAAAAAGTAATTTTTCAAATATAAAAACGAAAAAAAACCTCCCAATTTGGGAGGTTTTACTATTTTCATATCAGAAATTACAGTAACAATGTTAATGGATTTTCCAAATAGGTTCTTAATGTCTGTAAGAATTCAGCTCCTGTAGCACCATCTACCACTCTGTGGTCACATGCCAATGAAAGTTTCATGGTGTTACCCACTACGATCTGACCATTCTTAACGATTGGTTTCTCAATAATTGCTCCTACTGAAAGGATAGCAGAGTTAGGCTGATTGATGATACTTGTAAACGTTTCGATTCCGAACATTCCAAGGTTAGAAATAGAGAATGTAGATCCTTCCATTTCGTTAGCTTTAAGGCCTTTATTCTTAGCTCTTGAAGCCATATCTTTTACGGATGCGGAGATTTGGGTGTAGGTCATCTGGTCTGTATTCTTCAGTACAGGAACTACCAATCCGTCAGGAATAGCTACTGCTACCCCGATATTGATATTTCCTCTGTGGATGATCTTATCTCCGGCCCAGCTTGAATTTACCTGAGGGTGTTTTCTTAAAGCAATTGCTGTTGCTTTAATGATCATATCATTGAATGAAATCTTCGTATCCGGTAAAGAATTGATCTCTTTTCTCGCTTCAATAGCTTTATCCATGTTGATCTCCACCATCAGATAGTAGTGAGGGGCAGAGAATTTACTTTCAGAAAGACGTTTTGCAATCACATTTCTTACCTGAGAGTTTGGTGTCTCTCTATCTTCTCCCTGAACGAAGTTTACAGCAACCTGAGCGGCAGCACTAGCAGCCGGAGCTGAAGCAGCTGGTTTCGCCTGGGATGGCTGATAGTTCTCAATATCTTTTTTAACGATTCTTCCGTTTTCACCGGACCCCTGAACACTATTGATATCTACTCCTTTGTCCTGAGCCATTTTCTTAGCCAGTGGAGAGATCGCAACTCTTTCAGAAGATGAAGAATTGGCAGCCGGAGCAGCTTTCTCTTCACTTTTAGCTTCTGCTTTTTGTTCAGCCGGCTTTTCTGATACCGGAGCATCGGCTTTTGGAGCTCCTACACCGGAAACATCTGTTCCTGCAGGGCCTATAATTGCCAATACAGAATCAACAGGAGCAGCACCTCCTTCTTCTACACCCTGCTTCAATAATACTCCGTTGAATTCGGATTCGAAATCCTGTACCGCTTTATCTGTTTCGATTTCAGCAAGAAGGTCTCCTTCTTTTACTGTATCACCTACATTTTTGTGCCATTTGGCTACTTTACCTTCTGTCATTGTATCAGAAAGTCTTGGCATAGTAATAACCTCTACTCCTGCCGGAACTTCTGCAGTAGCCGGTTCAGCAGCAGCCTGAGTTTCTGCTTTTGGCTGCTCTTCTGATTTTTTTTCTTCAGAGCCGGCACTGGGAGCTGCTGCTCCGCCTGTCAGTCCTGAAATATCTTCCCCTTCATTACCGATAATCGCTAAAACAGAATCTACAACAGCAGCGGCACCTTCTTCTACACCCACGTATAAAAGAGTACCTTCTACTTCAGATTCGAAATCCTGAACCGCTTTGTCAGTTTCAATTTCAGCTAAAATATCTCCTTCCTTTATTTTATCTCCTACTTTTTTATGCCATTTTGCCACTTTACCTTCCGTCATAGTGTCGGACAGGCGGGGCATCGTAATTACTTCTGCCATAATTTTTTTTAATTTGAAAATTTAGCAATATGAAAATCTGAAAATTAAAAAAGGACATATGATCATCTCATTTTCAAATTCTCAGATTTTCAAATTAACTCATTATCGTTTAGTTTTCTAATTTATCTAAGAATGGATAATCTTCCTGAGCATACACATATTCATAGATCTTCTCAGCATCCGGGTACGGGGAGTTTTCCATGAATTCGATACATTCTTCAACAAAGTCTCTGGACTTGTTGTCGATAGCTTCCAGTTCCTGCTCTGTAGCCCATCCGTTTTCAAGAATTCTGTGTTTTACCAGTTCGATTGGGTCATCATTCTTATGAACAGCTACTTCTTCTTTAGATCTGTAAGGCTCAGCATCAGACATAGAGTGTCCTCTGTAACGGTAAGTTCTTGCTTCAATGAACGTTGGCCCGTCTCCTCTTCTCGCTCTTTCAATAGCCTCGTAAGCAGCTTCTGCCACTTTCACAGGGTCCATTGCATCTACAGCAAGGCAAGGCATTTCATATCCTAATCCTAATTTATAGATATCTTCGTGGTTGGCAGTTCTTTTTACAGAAGTTCCCATCGCATACTGGTTGTTTTCTACCACAAATACTACAGGAAGTTTCCAGTTCATTGCCATGTTGAATGTTTCATGCAGAGACCCCTGTCTTGCAGCACCATCTCCGAAGAAACAGATATTCACAGCTTTTCTGTCAAAATATTTATCAGCGAAAGCAATACCTGCACCCAAAGGAATTTGTCCTCCAACGATACCGTGTCCTCCATAGAAACGGTGTTCTTTGCTGAAAATGTGCATAGAACCACCCATACCTCCGGATGTTCCTGTTGCTTTGCCGCAAAGTTCCGCCATGATTCTCTTAGGATCTACTCCCATCGCCATTGGATGGATGTGGCATCTGTAGGCAGTAATCATACTGTCCTTTGACAAATCCATTGCATGGGTGAATCCGGCAGGGATCGCTTCCTGACCATTATACAAATGTAAAAATCCTCTGATCTTTTGTTTTAGGTAAAGAGAACGGCATTTGTCTTCAAACCTTCTCCACATTGTCATATCTTCATACCACTTCAGGTATACCTCTTTAGAAAATTCTTTCATGTGTTAGCTCTTGCTTTTTTATGATGAAATAGTTGAGCAAAATTATGAAAAAAACTTTGTTTTTATTCTATACATAGATAACTTTTCGTTTTTTCTGTAAAAACTTCTGAAGACCGGATGTTTTCTCTTTCCTTTCCGGTCCCGGGAAATGATCATAAGATCAGAATTCTTCCGCTTTCCTCTCTACTATGACGATAGCAGGCACTAAAAAACAAAATGACTGAAATTAGAGATCTTTAATAAAGCTTAACATTAAATTAAAAAATCCGGAAAAATGATTTTTATTGTTCAAAAGTATTGACATTGAACAGCAATTTTTACAGTCCTTCTCCCTTATCATAGTCTCACGTTTCTTGTTTTTTGGCCTTATAGTATTATATTTGGTGTTTAAACTTGAATATGGAAGAAACACCGTCTCCGCTGCTGCACAAAATCTCAAAAATCATTTCTGATTTTTTCAATCCGCTGACTTCCCTGATCATTTTTTTTGTATACATGAGTATCAGAGAATATACCCTTAAAGATTCTCTTCTTTATTTCCTTCCTGTATTATTAATGATCATTGTACCGATCATCATCTGGCTGGTATGGAATGTGAAAACAGGAAGATATACCAACATGGACGTATCCAACCGGGTTCAGAGAAAAACGCTGTATATATTCATTGCTGCTTGTGTAATATTTTACCTTATCTTTAATTATATAAGAAACGGATATATTGATCTTGTCATGCTGTTCATCTTAATACTCCTTTTTGCCCTTCAGATCAGCAACTTTTTTATTAAAAGCTCAATGCATACGGCATTCAATATATTTGTAGCCGCATTATTTTTCGCATTAAACTGGAAAATGGGGCTTATATGGCTGGGAGTTGCTATTCTGGTAGGAATTACCCGGATCATCTTAAAAAGACATACGGTAAAAGAGGTATTTATGGGAGCCGGGATAGCTTTTATGGTATCTTTTATCTATCTTTATTGCAATATTCAATTTCAACATTAGAAATCTTTATGAAAATAAATCATCTTACTGCCGCAGAGGAAAACTTTATGAAGCTGTTTTGGAAAATGGAATCTTTCTATCTGAAGGACGTTATGGAGCAGCACCCGGAACCTAAACCACACCAGAATACGGTATCTACCTATCTGAAAATATTGGTGGAAAAGGGGTATCTGTCTACTGTAAAAGAAGGGAGAATATTCAAATATACCGTACTTGTTCCTTTGGAGGAGTATAAAAAATTCTTACTGAAAGAGCTGTCTCATCAATTTTTTAATGACTCGGGAAAAGAGATCCTGGACTTTTTATTTATTGAAAAATTAATATCTCAGAACGACCTGAAAGGCTATTTCGATCTCAAAATTGAAATAAAGCCAACGAAAGTTGAAGAGCCTACATTCGAGTATGCGGATGATATTTTAAATCCGAAAAAAGAGAAGAAAGGAAAAGGTAAGGAAAAAGACAAGGAGAAAAAGAAAAAAAAGAAAAAAGATTAGACATAATCACCCCAACACCCAATCATGAAAACAAAATTCCGCGAAACTCTAAGCCGTGCCAATGAAGCCGTGTTCCGCTATCCTCTGGTTCTGACAATGGCTTTATTAGCTTCGGTCAGTGCAATTTGTATCATTGAAAACAACATAGATCAGCCAATTGCTTATATAAAGTTCACCATTTGTGCCTGTATGGGAATTTCACTAATGTTTGCACTGAAAATGCTATCTCAGAGAATCGGGAAAGAATTACTGTTACAACTGCTTGGGGTTGCATTTCTTATAGGCTTCTATTTTATCCTGCCTGATAAAAAGAGGGATTTTACAAAAGTATATGCTTATATCATTACAATTACAGCTCTTCTTATTCATTTATTGGTTTCTTTTATTCCGTTTTTAGAGAAGAATAAAGAACTGGGATTTTGGCAGTACAATAAAAATCTTTTCGTCAATTCCTTTCTTACCGTTGTATTTACAGGCATTCTAACCGGTGGAGTTGAATTGGCTATTTTAGCTGTAGATAAACTTTTTGATTTTAATTTTGATGGCAATCTTTATACGGATACATTTTTTGTCCTTGCCATTTTCGGAAGCTGTTTCATTTTTCTTTTATTTAATGAGAAAGGATTAAGCAACCTTGAAAAAGATGGAACTTATCCTGTTGTCTTAAAGTTTTTTACTCAGTTTATCTTAATCCCCTTGCTGCTTATTTATGCTGTTATCCTCTATTTTTATTCCATTAAAATCCTGATCAGCTGGCAGCTTCCCAGAGGCTGGGTATCATATCTCATTTTAGCATACAGTATCGTCGGTATTCTGGCATTGCTTCTGGTGCATCCATTGAAGGAGGAGAATGCCAAATCATGGGTAAAAATATTTTCAAAGGCATTTTATTACACGATTATTCCCTTGGTGGTCTTGCTTTTTACCGCTATTTTTACAAGGATCCTAGAATATGGATATACTGAGCCCCGGTATTTCGTCCTGCTCCTTGCCTTATGGCTGCTAAGCGTTGTCGTTTACTTTATTTTCAGCAAAAGGCCAACCATAAAAATGATTCCGGTCAGTTTATTTTTATTTGGAACTTTTGCACTGATCTTCCCTTATTTTAATGCTTTCAGTGTTGCAAAGAGAAGTCAGAAAACCGAACTTCTGAAAGTTATGAATCAGCATCAGCTTATCGATAACGGTAAACTAAACTTCCAAAAGAAAGTTACCGATACGATCCGTAACGAAATTGCTGATAAATTTGAGTTTCTGGCTGAAAGAAAACAGCTTGAATTCCTAAACAGCCTGTTAAACGAAAGAGATCAGTTAGAATTAGCGGATAATATTGAAGCCGGAAACTTTTACAATATCAGCTACACTATTCAGAACAAGTTTATAGATGTAAACAGAACGATGAAAAGCAGTTCGGAAGAGATAGAGAGAATAGTAATCATTCCTGAGAAACAGGCTATAGAAATCCGCAACTATCAATATCTCCTCAGCTTCCCCCGCTATACAGACAAATCTCAGAAACTGGATAAAGATCTGTTTGAAATAAAAGATCAGCTGACTGAAAGATCATCATTACGATTAAGCTTAAATGCTGAAGAAGAAATAGATTTCGGACCACAGATCATGAGATTATTTGAGAGAAATAAAGGGAAAACCGGAACGATAAAAGTTCCTGATATGGCGATAGAATCCGATCTGGGAAAATACCATATCAAACTTGTTTTTAATGAAATCACATGGGAAAAATATCCTTATACCGATCAGGTTAATATATATTATGACAACGTCTATATACTGATAAGGACAAAATAAAATGGATCATATAAGCATATAAAGCACTTAAAAAATATTAAGGTATTTACTGAACGACCGGGGCAAGATCCCTAATAAAAAAGAGGCTGCCATAAAGGAGCCTCTTTTACTTTATCTGTAATCTAATACTTTTACTTTATCTTTGAGTTCCGGAACTCCAGATCGGAGAATAATCTCCGTAGATCACAAGGTTTCCGTCATTCTGTACCGTAAGCTTGGTACCTCCTCTTCGGGATGTATTTGAGCTCCATACAGATTTGTTGTAAGAATCATATACGACCAGGTTTCCGTCACTCTGGAATTCTGCTCTGCTTCCTTTATTGTCGGTACCTGCACCCCAGATCGCGTTACCATTTCTGTTGGAAAGTACCAGATTGCCGTCATCCTGAAATGATAAATAATAATTGCCGTCAGCAGAGTAAAGCTTCTCACCTCTGCGGAATTTGTGTCCTGTATTTACAGAACCTCCGCCACGGCCAAATCTGTCATTATTTTTGCTTCCATCTTTTGAAGCCCACAGTGGATTGGAACCATTATAAATCACAAGATTACCGTCATCCTGAACCGTCAGCTTATTGGCTCTTCTTCCATTAGTATTCGAGCTGAAAGCCACACCATTTCCTGGTGTATATACGACAAAGTTACCATCTTCCTGAAATACTGCCTTTACTCCCCTATTGGTAGTTTTGGCATCCCAAATTGAAGATCCTGCCCTGTTGTACAAAACCAGATTCCCATCATTTTGGAATATCAGATAATATCTGTTATTGCTTGACCAATATTTTCTGTCCTGTTCCAGCGTCTGACCATTATAAATGTTTTGTGCATTCAATAATAACCCACCAAACACCATCATTAATGTTAATAAATGTTTTTTCATTATAATTACTTTTTGATTGATTGAGAATTTTCTAAAACTATGCCAAAGAATGATCAACATTCAATGCAAATTACTAATTATATGATTTACTGGAAATTAAATTTCATAAAAAAAGCGGCTTAAAAGCCGCTTCATATTTTTACCAACGATTTCCGCCTCCGCCACGGTTGTTACCATAGCCTCCGCCTCTATTGTTGTTTCCATAACCTCCACCTCTGTTGTTATCGAAGCTTCTTCTTGGTTTTTCTTCTCTTGGCTTAGCTTCAGATACGTTTAATGTCTTTCCGTTGAATTCTTTTTGGTTAAGAGCTTCAACAGCCTGCTTTCCTTCATCATCACCCATTTCTACAAAACCGAATCCTCTGGAACGACCAGTTTCTCTGTCTGTAACAATTTTAGCTGATGATACGTCTCCAAATTCTGCGAATAGATCGTGCAACTCATACTCTTTAGTTGCGTAATTGATGTTTGAAACAAAAATGTTCATTTTAAAAAAATTAAAAAATTAATAAAAATTTGGTATATAAAAGAAAAACAACATAAATTAATGAACAAATATTGATTCCAAATATAAACGTATGCAAGATACAATTAAAAATTTCAAATCAAAGCTTTTTTTAAGATTTTCTCACATTATGTTGAATCCAAAAAAACACATTAACTGAAAAAAGATAAAAATTTATTGTTTTTCAATAAATTTTTATTGATATTTGTATTCGAATTAAAATACAATTAATATGAAAACGCAAAAAATTCTTTCTGTACTGAATGTGGTAACCTGGATCATTTTCATTGGTTCGTGCATTACAGCGGGTGCTCTTACCTTTTCGTTTATTTTTACTCTTGTTAATCCTGAAGGGGCAAAGAATCTCTATGAGGGGCTTAATTTATATGAGCTTTATCAATACAATATCAATTCATATAAGTTGATCATGGCTTTTATTATTTTTTTGGCAGCATATAAGGCTTACATGGCCTACCTTGTTATCAAAATTTTCCAGAAGCTCAATTTGGCAGCACCTTTCAGCACAGGTGTAATGAAGCTGATCACAAAGATCAGCTACTCCGCATTAGTAATCGGTATTCTTTCTTTAATAGTCAGCTCTTATAGCGAAGACCTTCTTAAAAAAGGAATCGCTCTGGACAATCTGTATGACTTCATTGGCTCCGGATCTGAATATTTGTTTTTCGGAGGAATCATTTTTATTATTGCCCAGGTATTTAAAAGAGGGATAGAAATACAATCTGAAAACGAATTAACAATATAAATTATGCCGATTATAATCAATCTGGACGTAGTCATGGCCAAAAGAAAAATGTCATTGAATGAACTCTCCGAAAAAGTAGACCTTACCCTCTCCAACCTCTCTATTTTAAAGACCGGCAAAGCAAAAGCAATCCGTTTCAGTACTCTTGAAGCTATTTGTAAAGCACTGGAATGCCAGCCCGGGGAAATTTTAGAATATCAGGAATAACATCATACCGAAAAAATCTGGATCTTTGTGATTCAGATTTTTTTTATAAATCCAGCATTACTATGAAGCAACATACCACCAATTACATCAATACCTTTATTGAAGTAGCTGAGGACTGCCCTGTTTCCCAGGCACAGGTACCACCTGAAAAGAAAGAAAAAACACTGGCCAGTCTTCAATATGAGAAACTGATAAAAAATCCTTATCAATATACATCAGATGATATTATTTTTGAAGGCTATGCCCTCAAAAATGATATTTCAGAAGGTGAAAAAGAAAATGCAAGAAATCAGTTCTTTTCCAAAGGTCAGGCATGCCTGCGGTCTTCCCCTTTAGCCAAGAGATATGGATTTGGGATTCACCATAATGCAGAAGGAAAAGTAGCAATAGTTCCTATGGAGAATGAAAACTATCAACACTTTTTAAAAGACCCGTCCATCAGGAAAACAAAAGCCATGCGATCCAAAAGAAAATGATTGAGAAAATGAATAATTCTCTTCAGATCAATAAATACTATTCTTTTGACAACATCAGCATTTAACACTAAATTTGCCCTATAAATTATTAAGAACATGAACTACCATACAAGAAAATGGGTAAAACCGGAAGACCTGAATCCCAACCACTCTCTTTTCGGCGGAAGACTTTTACAGTGGATCGATGAAGAAGCCGCTTTATATGCTATTATCCAGCTGGAAAATACAAAAGTAGTGACCAAATTCATCTCTGAAATTAATTTCGTAAGCTCAGCCAGACAGGGTGACATTATAGAAATAGGCATTGAAGCAACTCATTTTGGCTCCTCATCTATTACATTAAGATGTGAGGTCCGGAATAAAATGACCCATCAGACCATTATCACCGTTGACAAGATCGTAATGGTCAACCTTGACAGCGATGGAAATCCGGCTCCTCATGGTAAGACCCAGATCGAATTTGTAAAGGATCGGTTAAGCAGCGGATTATGAAAATTTTTATAAAGAATATGGTCTGCAACAGGTGCATCGCTGCTGTTGAAAATATATTCAGTGATGCGGATGTAAAGACAAGCTCTGTTATTCTCGGAGAAGTGGAAACGGAATCCGAAGTTTCCCCAGATACAATGCGGTCTATTGAAAAAAAACTCCTTGATACCGGTTTTGAAAGAATCATGGATTCTGCTCATCAGCTTATTGAGAAAATAAAAAGCCTGATCATTGTAAAAGTCAGCGAACTTGATATTGATGAAGATTTCCTGCTTTCCGAATTTTTAAGTTCAAAGCTGCATAAGGATTACAGTGCTCTTTCCAAAACATTTTCACAGAACGAAAATATTACCCTGGAACAGTTTTTCATTCTTCAAAAAATCGAAAAGGTGAAGGAGCTTCTGCTCTACAACGAGTTCAATCTTACTGAAATTGCAGGAAAGCTGGGTTATAAAAGTGTCCAGCACCTCTCTTCCCAGTTCCGGAATGTAACCGGCTTTACCCCTACTGAGTTTAAGAAACTAAAGGAGCATAACAGAAAATCACTGGATGATCTTTAATGGGCTTGAGGGTTTTAGTATCGGAGAGCGTCACGGTCTGGGAATTTGAGAACGATGATATTTATTGAATGAAATGCTTATTCCTACTCAATTATATCAATACTCTACAAAACTCATCCCTGAAAAAACAAAAACATTCTCTCATCCCTTATATATATAATAATATACTAAAACCCTGATCCCCACAACCCTTCAGCTAATACCCTCCCACTCTCAAACCTTAATACTCTCCAGCTCACTCTCTCACTCCTGCTCCAAATTCTATAACTATTATCCTTAAATTTATAACAACCTTAGCCTTGCGTTTTAGAAATTTGTATGATAAATGTAAGAATCATGGAACGACAGTATAAAATACTTGGAATGACCTGTTCAGGCTGCCAGAAAAAAATATCCGATAAGCTGAACAGCGTTCAGGGAATAAAAGCCGATGTCAATCTGGAAAACAGTACAGCAACCATCACTTCCGATCACGATATCGGGTTATCCGTTTTAAACGATGCTTTAGCAGAAATAGGAAAATACAGGCTTGAAGATCCGGAAAAGCCGGAAAAAGCGTTTCTGAAACCACAGGACCGTGTATCTCCGTCTTCCGTTTATTATTGTCCCATGGAATGTGAAGGAGACAAAGTATATTTCAAACAAGGTGAGAGATGCCCTGTCTGCAATATGTATTTAGTCCCGATCGAGGAAAAGCTGGCAAAAGATCCCCATCACAAGCCAACCTATTCAGCCACCAATCTTCCCGAAAACTTTAAAGACAGTATCGGAAAATATTATTGCCCCATGTTCTGTGAAGGAGATAAAGTATATGATGAAAAAGGGGACTGTCCTGTATGTCATATGCATTTAGAGGAAATTACTAAAGAGCTTGTCGAAAATGCAGGAGCCCATCAACATTCTCATCATCCCCATCATCATGAAGCCCCCAAGGTTACAGATGAAATGGCCGGCAGATATTACTGCCCGATGTATTGTGAAGGCGACAAAACCTATGATTCCAATGTAGGATGTCCGGTTTGCGGAATGGATCTCGTAAAATATCCTGAAAAGAAAACAGCAAAATACACCTGCCCGATGCATCCTGAGATCATCCGTGACGAACCGGGAGACTGCCCGATCTGCGGAATGGATCTTGTAAGAATGCCGGACAGCGGAGATGACGATGAAGATGAAACCTACAATATATTAAAAAGGCAATTCATTATTTCATTAGCTTTTACCATTCCTGTTTTCATCCTTTCAATGGGTGGAATGTTTATCAGATTCCCTTTTTCGCATCAGATCCAGGGATTCATTGAACTGGCTTTGACACTTCCTGTCATGTTCTATTCCGGTTGGTTCCTGTTGAAAAGAGGATGGGTTTCTTTTAAAACCTGGAATCTTAACATGTTCAGCCTGATTGCACTGGGAGTTGCAGCGGCATTTATCTTCAGTATCACAGCATTGATTTTTCCGGACATTATACCACATGAGATCCGTGGACACCATCATGAGATCCCGCTATATTTTGAAGCCGTCTGTGTTATTTTAACGCTTGTTATTTTAGGGCAGCTCATGGAAGCTGCTGCTCATAAGAAAACAGGAAACGCCATTAAGGAACTGATGAATCTTTCACCGGATGAAGCGAACCTTATGGTAAACGGTGAAGAAAAAAGAGTTCTGCTTTCCCAGGTGAAGATCGGAGATCTGTTGAAAGTAAAACCCGGTGAGAAAATTCCGGTTGACGGAAAGATCGTGGAAGGAAATTCTGTGGTAGACGAAAGTATGATCACAGGTGAGCCTGTGCCTGTTGAAAAAGCCATAGATGACAAAGTTTCTTCAGGAACGATCAACGGCAATCAGGTATTTATAATGAAAGCAGAAAAGGTAGGTGATGAAACCTTACTTTCACAGATCATCAAAATGGTGAATGAAGCCAGCAGAAGCAAGGCTCCTATTCAGAAACTGACAGATAAGGTTTCAAAGGTGTTTGTTCCGGCAGTGATCCTTATTGCAGCGCTTACCTTTGCTCTGTGGCAGCTCTTCGGACCGGAAGGAAAAAGAAGCTTATTTGCATTTGTGAATGCTGTAGCGGTTCTGATCGTTGCATGTCCTTGTGCTCTTGGACTGGCTACTCCGATGTCTCTGATGGTAGGGATAGGAAAAGGTGCTAAAAACGGTATTCTGATCAGGAATGCAGAAGCCCTTGAGCAAATGAATAAAGTCAATGTTCTGATCACTGATAAAACAGGAACCTTGACGGAAGGAAAACCCTCTGTAGAATATATTGAAACAGTAAACAACGGAAATAAAGAGGAGATTGTAAAACTGGCATTTTCATTAAACCAAAACTCTGAGCACCCGCTTTCCAATGCGGTCATCAAGAAGGCGAAAGATGAAAATATATCCGCTAAAAAGGTAGATCAGTTTGAAAACGTTTCCGGAAAAGGAATTAAAGGAAATATTAATGGCAAAACAGTTTATCTGGGAAATGAAAACCTGTTGTCATCCCATCAGATCCATATCCCGGACCACTTAAAACAGAAGGCTATAGAAGTACAGTCAAAGGCACATACGATATCCTATATCGCACAGGATCAGCAGGTATTAGGCTTTATCAGCTTTACGGATAAAATCAAAGAAAGTTCTAAAAAAGCGGTAAAACAGTTAATGAATGAAGGCATAGATGTGATCATGATGACCGGAGATAATGAGCACACTGCCAAAGCTGTGGCCGATGAGCTGGGAATCAGGCATTTCAAAGCCAACTGTTTGCCGGAAGACAAACTTAATGAGGTAAAAAGATTGCAGCAAGAGGGTAAAATTGTCGCGATGACCGGCGACGGAATCAATGACTCTCCTGCTCTTGCCCAATCCGATGTAGGAATTGCAATGGGAACAGGAACGGATGTTGCCATTGAAAGCGCAGAGATCACTTTACTAAAAGGAGACATTCTGGGGGTTGCAAAAGCTAAGCTATTGAGCGAAAAACTGCTTAAAAATATCAAAGAGAACCTGTTCTTCGCATTTATCTATAATATACTGGGAGTTCCCATCGCGGCAGGATTATTGTATCCGTTCTTTGGAATTCTGCTGTCACCAATGATTGCGGCAGCGGCCATGAGCTTCAGTTCCTTATCTGTGATTCTGAACTCACTGAGATTAAATTCGGTGGATCTGGATATAAAATAATAGCATATGAAAAAAGAAAATCTTTACATAGGATGTTCAGGATTTTATAATAACGACTGGAAAGGGTCATTATATCCTGCGACTGCCCCAGGTAAAGATTTTCTTTCTCTATATGCGGAGGTCTTTAATACAGTGGAGATCAATTCCACATTTTACAGAAATCCTACCGCTAAGACGCTCACAAAGTGGTATGATGAAACTCCTGATCTGTTCCGGTTCTTTATTAAGATCCCAAAATCTATCACTCACCAAAGCCGCCTTTCAGAATCAAAAGAGGAAATTGCAGCATTCTGTAATCACATTCAAAGTCATCTCAAAGATAAACTTTCCGGCTTCTTATACCAGTTCCCTCCTTCTTTTAAAAACAATCCTGAAAACCTGGACCGTATCGTCAACCATCTTGATTTTAATTTTTTAAATGTCATTGAATTCCGTGATAGATCCTGGTGGCAGAAAGAAATATTTGACCTTTTAAAAAGCATTGATGTTGTTTTTTCAGGAGTAAGCTTTCCCGGAAATCTTCCTGAAGATGTCATCGTCAATCATCCTGAAGTAATGTACTACAGGCTTCACGGAAAACCTGTCCTCTACAAGTCTGAATACAGCACGGATTTTCTTGATGACCTCGCTGAAAAGATCAGTCATTCCCAGCAGAAATCCTTTATTTTCTTCAATAATACCTGGGGAACTTCCGCCATCAAAAATGCCCTGTACTTAAAAGATATTACAGGACTCTGATAGAAAGCTTCAAACAGCATTTACCATAAGTATATTATTTTCACAGTAAAGCATCCATTTTAAAGTTCTATTCTTGATCCGCAAAAAATAATTGATCGTCAAAAAAGCTGTTACTCAATATTTCAAATCCAATCTTTCAGATAATTCTCCAATAAATGAAGAATAGTAAAACTTCAATAAAAATAGAGAAAAACTATCGCTTTGACATTTATAAATGTTAAAATCAAATCAAATAAAAACATAATTTCACAATCCATACATTTAACAAAAATCGTCTTTATAATAAAGTCCTTAAAATAAGCTTAAAAAGGTAAAACCTATAAATGAATGGCATATAATTTGTTAACATTTAAGCGTTATTTTTAACGATTTTTAACAATTTAAATTCCATTACATTTATGAGAAAAATTTTTGCGGGAAAGTCAAAAAATATGACTTTTCTCGGGATGTTTGCATTGGTGAGTGCAACTTCGGTTTTATTGAACAGCTGTAATTTCAAGAATGATGTGAGTGATCATATCAATTCCAATGAACATCCTGCCGCAGAAACCGTCCCCAAGATGGATGATGAAAGTGTAGATCCGGATAAAAGAGTGATCTACCTTACTTTTGATGATGGTCCCAATCAGGGTACGGAAAATCTCTTAAAGATCCTTGACAAAAGAAATGTTTGTGCAACCGCCTTTTTGGTGGGAAAACATGCCTACGGGAGCACCAGGCAAAAAAAAGATTTTGAGCTTTTAAAGAAAAATCCTCTGATCGAACTGGCGAATCACAGTTTCTTACATGCCCATAACAAATACACAGACTTCTACAAGAATGCGGATGCTGTTGTACATGATTTTGACATTGCGAAAGACAGCCTGAAGCTTACTGATAAAATCGCGAGAACTCCCGGCAGAAACATCTGGAGGCTCAACAATATCAACGCAACTGATATTAAAAGTACCACCGCTGCCGCTGATGGCCTTAAAAAAGCAGGTTATAAAGTAATCGGATGGGACCTGGAATGGAGACCTAGCCAAAAAATGACCTTAAAAGGCAGTCATGAAGCCATGCTTAAAAAAGTGGACAGCATTTTCTTTAATGATCTGGAAAAAACTTCAAGACACCTTGTTTTTCTTACTCATGACCAATATCTTAGAGATACGGACTCTATCAATGAGCTGGATCTGTTTATTGAGAAGCTTCAGAAAAGCAACAAATTCGTTTTTAGAAAAATCTCCCAATACCCGAAAATCAATGAGGTGCTGAATTAATTTTTATTGTAAAAATACAATGTAAAATGTATTCTTGACTGGTAACTGTCAGGTAATTTTCGGAAATTTGCGTCCATGAGTATTAAAGAAAATTATAAAGCTATAAAAGATCAGCTTCCGGCGGAGGTTCAATTGGTTGCCGTTTCGAAAACACATCCTGTTTCTTCGATACAAGAGGTATATGATCTGGGACAGAAAGTATTTGGAGAGAATAAGGTTCAGGAACTGATGGAAAAAGCCCCTCTCCTTCCTGAAGACATTCAGTGGCACCTGATCGGGCATTTACAGACCAATAAGGTTAAATATATAGCCTCGTTTATAGATACCATACAAAGTGTGGATTCTGAAAGGCTTTTAACAGAAATCAATAAAGAGGCGGATAAGAACAACAGGATCATTAAAGTTCTTCTTCAGGTAAAGATTGCTTCGGAAGAAAGTAAATTCGGACTTGAAATATCAGAGGCCAAAGACCTTTTTCAACAGTATCTCGATGGAAAATTTCCGAATATTGAAATTACCGGATTGATGGGAATGGCTACGTTCACGGAAGATGAGCCGCAGATCAGAAAAGAGTTTTTAACCTTAAAGAGCCTTTTTGATGAATTTAATCAACTAAAAGCACTGAATACCCTATCAATGGGAATGAGCGATGATTTCCCGGTGGCCATTGAGTGTGGTGCTAATTCTGTGAGAGTTGGATCAGCAATTTTCGGGAGAAGGGACTATTCAAAATAGAATTTTTAGGTACGGTTTTTGCTAATAATTGAAACAAAAAATTTAAATTTGCAACTATGCAAAAAATCCTTATAGTAGAAGACGAAAAAGCGATCTCGGGAGTACTTCACAGTATTCTTTCGGATGAACTCACCGATTATGAATTTGTAATTGCCGAAGACGGGCTTGAAGGTTATAAACAGGTAGAGAAAGAAGATTTCGCATTGGTGATCTCTGATATTAAAATGCCTAAACTTTCAGGAACCGAGCTTTTAAAGCAAAGTCTCGCTCTAAAACCTGAAACTACTTTTATCATGATCTCCGGACACGCAGACATCGATTCTGCTGTTTCCTGCCTGAAAGAGGGTGCATATGATTTCATTTCCAAGCCTATCGACATCAACAGACTGATCACCAGCGTGAAAAATGCTTTGGCTAAGGAAACGCTGAAGAAAGAAAACAAAAATCTTCAGACCGAAAACAAAACCTTAAAGAAAAAAGTAAGCAAAAAATACCAGATGATCGGAGAATCTCCTGCTTTGCAGAAGATCCAGAGCATGATCGAAAAAGTGGCTGCTTCTGATGCCAGAGTTCTGATCACAGGGCCTAACGGTGCCGGAAAAGAACTGGTTGCTCACGCCGTTCACAATCAAAGTGACCGGGCAAGAGGACCTATGATAGAAGTGAACTGTGCCGCGATCCCATCTGAACTGATCGAATCTGAGCTTTTCGGACACGTAAAAGGATCTTTTACCGGAGCGATCAAAGATAAGCAGGGAAAATTTGAGCAGGCCAACGGTGGAACGATATTCCTTGACGAAATCGGAGATATGAGTCTTATCGCTCAGGCTAAGGTATTGAGAGCTCTTCAGGAAAGCAAGGTTTCTCCTGTAGGAAGTGATAAAGAAATAAAAGTTGACGTAAGAGTAATTGCGGCAACCAATAAGAATATGCAGAAAGAAATTGAGGAAGGAAAATTCAGAGAAGACCTTTA
This sequence comes from Chryseobacterium sp. UF-290, assembly GCF_058245615.1. Classification (NCBI taxonomy): domain Bacteria; kingdom Pseudomonadati; phylum Bacteroidota; class Flavobacteriia; order Flavobacteriales; family Weeksellaceae; genus Chryseobacterium; species Chryseobacterium sp. UF-290. The sequence goes on along the minus strand of NZ_JBSICB010000006.1, from coordinate 107,480 downwards.
CCACAGACTTTCTGTTATTGAAATCTATGTTCCGCCATTGGATGAAAGAAAAGAAGATATCAGGCTATTGGTTGAGCATTTCTCAGGTATGATTGCTGATGAGCATGGTACTGCAGTGAAGAAGTTTGACGATAAAGCGATTGATGCTTTAAAAGCTCTTTCATGGACCGGAAATATCAGGGAGCTAAGAAACGTTGTAGAAAGATTGATCATTCTTGGTGGAAACACTGTTTCCGAAAGTGACGTTGCAAGTTTTGTTAGGAAATAATTTAGCGATTATTCACTATAATTAAAATTTGCAGTTCATCACTGCAAATTTTTTTTTTGCCCTATTTTAATTATAAACTATATGAATCTTAAAATATTATGAACTTTTTAAACAAAAACTATACGAAAGAATGCCTGACTTTGGCTCTGCCTGTGATGCTTACCCAGGTAGGGCAGGTCTCAGTAAACTTATTCGATAATATTATTGTCGGAAAGCTTCTGGGTGCTGATGCGCTGGCATCCGTTTCGTTGGGAAACGCAGTATTCTTCTCCATATTCGTATTAGCACTCGGATTTTCGTTTGCAATACCGCCATTGGTTTCAGAAGCGCACTCCAAAGAGGATCATGCTACCATCAATTCTGTTTTCAGCCATGGTTTTATCATCAATATGTCTGTAGGAATTATTCTGATGGTGATCCTGCTTTTAGCAATGCCACTACTCTATCATTCCGGTCAGCCGGCTAAAATTATTCCTGATACAGTAAGCTTTTTAAGTATCATGGTGATCAGTATGATTCCGTTTATGGCCTTTCAGACCCTTCGTGAAGTTTCTGAAGGATTATCCTACACCATTGGAGTGACAAAGGCCACGATCATTGCCAATATCATCAATATCGCTTTAAACTATGTATTCATCAAAGGACTTTGGGGAATACCTCCAATGGGAGTAAAAGGTTCCGCTTTGGCAACTCTGATCTCCAGAATTTTCATGGTCGTTTTCCTTTATTTCGTACTGCTTAGAGAGAAAAGAACAAGACGTTATATCAAAGATTTTTCATTGAAAATCCAGGTCTTCTCCAAGAAAATGTTTGATAAAATGGTAAAGCTGGGATTGCCTACGGCTTTACAGATGTTCTTTGAAGTAACCGCTTTTGCTGGAGCTGCATTTATCTGCGGGCTGATCTCTGCCCATGATATTGCTTCCCATCAGATTGCATTGAGCATGGCTTCATTCACCTTTAACCTGTGTGTAGGTTTCAGTGTTGCCTCCACAGTAATGATCGGCAGAAAACTGGGTGAGCAAAATTTTGTTGAATTAAGAAAAGTCGGGATCAACAATCTGAAGATCGCATTTATTTTTATGTGTATCTGCGGATTGGTATTTATCTTAGGCAGAAATATATTGCCTACTTTCTTTACAAAGAAAGAAGAAGTTGAAGTAATTGCCCTGGCTGCAAAACTGATGATCATCGCGGCCTTATTCCAGCTTTCTGACGGTATTCAGGTAACAGCTCTGGGAATGCTGAGAGGTTTACAGGACGTTAAAATCCCGTCTATTTATACCTTCATTGCCTATTGGGTAATTACCATTCCTTTAGGATATTTTTTCTGTGTCACATTAAAAATGGGTGCTTTCGGAATGTGGATTGCTCTGGGATTAGGATTGACAGTATCAGCCGTATTCCTTGTAAAAAGATTTCTGAATATGTCTGCAAAGAGAATTAAGCAGAACGCATAAAATAAGAAAGATAATAAAGACTGCTTCTAATTTGGAAGCAGTCTTTTTATATTAAAGCCGTTTAAGCTTTTTAATGAAAACTGCAAACACATAAAAGATTAAACACTTAGATTGTTTTAAGGAACAAGCTTTGTGCATAAATAATAAGTACCCTTAAGTTTTGAAAACCTTTGATTTTCTTCTTATGTAAACTTTTTATACAGTGTCATTTTAAACTAAACAGCTTCATTATTTAACGTAGCAGGTAGTTTTATTTTCTCGCAGATCCTAGGGATTACGCAGATTTTCTCCATCAATATCTGCTTTATCTGCAAAATCAGCGAGAGATAAAATCATGACTAAAAATACAATTCATATGAAGTCTGGATCAGTCAAAAAAACTATTTTTCTTTTTGAAAATTTTTCATGTTTTAACCGATTCTTTTTCCCAGAATCTTAAGGCTTCTTTCAATACCGTCCAGAACAGCTACATCCGGAAGTGTTCCCCAGTCTTCAAACCCGAAATGTCTGAACAGCTTCAAACTTGGCTCATTGTGAAGGAAGATAAGGGCAACCAGGTTTTTCACCCCGAATTTTCCGGCATTATCAATGCAGTACTGAAGAATTGTTTTACCATATCCTTTTCCTCTGCAGCTTTCATCCAGATAAATGCTTACCTCTACGGTTCCGCTGTAAGCCGGTCTTTCATGAAAAGAGCTGAAGCTTACCCAGCCAATAGTTTGATCTTCTGCATCCTCAACCACCCAAAGAGGTCGTGTTTCAGGGTTATGTTCATTAAACCATTGCTGTTTGCTTGCTACCGGAACTTCTTCTACATCTGCGGTTACCATTCTTGAAGCAATGGTTGAGTTATATATTGCTACAATCTTATCTAAATCAGCCAACTCAGCATTTCTGAACTTTAATGTTCCCATTGATATTCTATTCTACTTATTTCAATGCAAAAATAATAAATTCAAATACCAACCCCTAAATATTTATACCATTTTATATAAATTTCAATAATTTAAAAAACACACCCCTGATAAACCCAAGCCAAACATCAATTTCTATAGAAATCTGATATTAAAATATATTAAGCATTTTAAACCGGATACAAAAACTCATGATGATCTGCAAGAAAATTTAATCGCCACGAATGCACGAATTTTTTTTATTCGTGCATTCGTGGCAAAAAAATTAATCAGAAAATTCTTGTTAAAAATCCTGATATCTCGTCCTTTAAAAACAGCATAATAAGAAATTTTCTTTGTGGTATTGCATCTTACAGTAATCAAATCATAATTTTTGAAAAATGCTATTTCAAATCCTTCAAAATTCTGTTTAAGCTCCTTACCGTAATTCCCAAATAGGCCGCCATATCCTCCTTAGAAATCTGGATACCTTGCCGGGATTGCATATCCAGTAACTGTCCTAAAGTATGTTCTACCGTATAAAGCTGTTGGTATGATGCTCTGCTGGAAGTATTAATAATCCTCTCAGCAAAAGAATCCAGCAACAAGTGATTCAGGCTGAGATCTTTTTTGATCAGAGATTTAAAATAAGGGATATTGGTTTCGTAAACAGTCACTTCAGATACCGCTTTTACACCACACAGGCATCTGATATCTTTAATCAGCTCCACTTCTCCGAGGATTTCACCGTTTCCCAGAAATTCAACGATATATTCCTTACCGTTTTCTTCAGTAAAATAACATTTGGCGATTCCCTCTTTAATAAGCATCAGCCCTGAGAGCTTCCGGTCCTGTGACAATATATTTTCGTTGCGGGAAAAAGATTTTAGTACAACATCTTCCCTATGCTCCTGAGCTTTGTAAAGTGCTTCAAAATAGTTCAAAAAAGCCTGATTTGTTCTTAACATGCTGACCCGGGACAAATGTCCTTTCCTTTTTTATTTTTTATATTGAATTTTGTGAGCAGAAAATTACAAAACAAAAATGAATAATCATATTACAACCATTGCTTTTGACGCAGATGACACCCTTTGGATCAATGAGCCTTATTTTCAGGAGGCAGAGAAAGAATTCTGCATGCTGCTTGAGGATTATCTTCCACAGCATTCGGTATCACAGGAATTATTTAAAACAGAGATGCAGAACCTTCATCTGTATGGTTATGGAGTAAAAGGATTTATGCTATGCATGATTGAAACCATCAGCAGGGTTTCCAATAATACTGCTTCCCTGGAATTGGTTAACCAATCAATCCAGCTTGGCCAGAACCTTCTTCAAAAGCCTATTGAGCTCCTGGACGGAGTCACCGAAACCCTTGAAAGCTTAAAAGGAAAATACAGATTAGTAGTAGCCACTAAAGGTGATTTGCTGGATCAGGAACGTAAACTGAAAAACTCCGGATTACAGGACTACTTCCATCATATCGAGATCATGAGCGATAAGAAGGAAAATGATTATAAAAAGCTGTTAAAGCATCTCGACTGCCGGGCTGAAAATTTCCTGATGCTTGGAAATTCTATTAAATCGGATATTCTGCCTGTACTGGAAACCGGCGGATATGCCGCTCACATTCCTTATCATGTCACATGGAACCATGAGCAGCATGATGTTAATCTGGAACATCCGAATTTTATGGAGCTGAAAAGTATTGATGAGGTTCTGAAACATCTTTAAAACCATTACTGATTGTGCTAAGGTTATAAGATGAGATTGATTGCTTAATCTTTAGTTCACAATGACGGTTTAGCGATACGCTTTCACTCAAATAAAAAGGCTGTTTGTAATAAAACAGCCTTTAATTCTTATTTCTTCAGACACTTTTCCAGGAACTGATCTTGTTCCCATAAAAGGTGTAAGATATTTTCTTTAGCCTGGTATCCGTGAGATTCTTTTGGAAGAAGAACCATTTTCACCGGTGCACCCAGATTTTTCAGTGCCTGGAAATACCTTTCCGTCTGCAGGGTAAATGTACCCGGATTGTTGTCCGCATCACCATGTATCAGCAGCAGCGGTGTTTTCATCTTGTCAGCATTCATAAACGGAGACATTGTGTTGTAGATTTCCGGAACATCCCAGTAATTTCTCTGCTCGGTCTGGAATCCAAATGGAGTCAGCGTTCTGTTGTAAGCCCCGCTTCTTGCTATACCACATGCAAAGAGATTAGAATGGGTCAAAAGGTTGGCCGTCATAAACGCACCGTAAGAGTGCCCTCCTACTGCCACTTTCTTTCTGTCGATATAGCCTAAATTATCTACTGCATCAATTGCAGCTGCGGCATTGGCTACCAGCTGAGGAATGAAAGTATCATTCGGCTCTGTTTTGCCTTCACCAATGATGGGGAAAGCCGCATTATCAAGAACTGCATATCCTTTGGTAGTCCAGTAGATAAAAGACCCGTAAGACGGGAATGTAAAATCATTCGGGTTCTTGGTATTCTGACCTGCCGTATTTTTATCCTTATATTCTGTAGGGTATGCCCAGATCAGTAAAGGAAGCTTTTCTTTTTTTGCTTTCCTGTCGTAGTTGGCAGGAAGATAAAGAGTTCCGGATAAGGTAACGCCGTCATTTCTCTTGTAAGTAATCACTTCTTTGTAAACATCCCTGATACTTTCAAAAGGGTTGGCAAAGTGGGTGACTGCCTCAGCTTTGTTGGATTTAATATTCTTTTTAAAATAATTCGGATATTGGCTTGATGACTGCTGAGTCGTTAAAATCTCACCTTTTGAAGGGTTCAAAATGTCTATAATTTCTTCTTTACCATTTTTAAGATTCGAAGTATAGAGTCTTTTCTTCTTCAGTGATTTAACATCCATCTCGTCAATGAACGGATGCTGGCCATCTTTTGTAAATCCTTTTCCTATCAGATATGTTTTTCCTCCTTTCATGTCGACCACATACCTTCCGTACTGATTTTTTATCATATTAAAGTCCCCGGGATCGCTGTAAACGTCCTGGGAATTTCTGTCATCGATCACCTTTGATTCTCCGTTGTTCAGATCAACCAGGAAAGATTTTGTATTCCTCGTATCATACCATTCTTCTGAAACGATAGCGTAATGATCATTTGTCCAGCTGATGCCGTCATATCTCTGTTTTGTTTTGAAAAAAGATTTTGGGGTTGCGGTAAACGGAGCATCCCATGTAAAGATCTCATCCCTGTAATCCGCTGTTTTATACTGATCTCCCCCATCCAGTGCTTCAGCGAAGACTAAAGTTGCCGGAGCATCACTTCGCCACATCATATTCCTTTTACCTGTTCTTACGGATGAGAATCCTTTAGGCATAATTTCATTGAGAGGAACTTCGTTTACTACTTTTACCGTATTTCCTTTCATATCATATACGGTAGTGCTCATCGGGAATCTGCTCAGAGGGACAATATATGAAAACGGTTTTTTGATCACAGAGACCATCAGGTAATTACCATCAGGAGAAAAACTTATTCCTGAATACATATCCTGATCCCTAACCTTGTTAAGGGTTCCGTTCAGGTCTGCGCTATAGATTTCAGAAGCGATGAGTACTTCAAAGTTTTTCTCATCCTGAGGATTCTTTAAAAGATCCTGATAGGTTCTGTTTTGAGAAACCTTTCCGTCAGCTGTTGATACGATCGGCCCCGTAGGAAGATCTTTACCGGAATCTATCAATGCAGGTCTGTTTTGGGGAAGCGTTCTGATCAGCAGCCTCTGGGAATCATTGTACCATGTATAAGGCACCCCTAAGTTGGCATTCAGGTTATCTTCTGTAATCTTCTTTGCTGTAGCCGTTGCCATATCTACAACCCAAAGCTCCACTCCTTTGCTTGTCGTATTGGTAAAAGCCAGCGTCTTTTCGTCCGGAGAAAATGAAAGATAAGCAATTTTAACTTCTGAAGGCAGGTTTTTTACCTGGGTTTCATTTTTATCAGTAATCTTTCTGATCTTCAGATTATTGAAATAAGTAACAGTACTTGCAATATTGGTAACGGGATTGATTCTCAGTCCTCCCAGTTTCATTTCCTGCTGATTAAGATCCTCCAGCGTTTTATAGGTAGAACGGTAGGTGAAAACCACCCAATCTTTCTTACTGTTCATCAGGACACTTGGTGGCCTTTGATAATCTGCCAGTGTCAGGATTTCAGCAGATGGTTTTTGATAAGTAATATTTTCCTGTGCATCATAAAAATTGAGAAATGCCAGAAGGCAAATTGTCAGTTTTATCTTCATATAATTCATTTTCTACGAATGTAGTGAATTTTAAAAGATTTATAAAATTTAAAAATAAGACACTTTTTAGTGTTATATTGTGTTTTTTTATTACTTTTATCATACCAAAATTTAAGAAAATTATCAAAAAGAAATCTGAGAACGATTATCGGAGGAAGTGCCCCATTATGTGATTCAGGATACAGAGCCTGTGTCGTAGGACGAACAGAAAGCGGAGCTCCGATTTGGGACTGCATTCCAGCTTCATATCCTTGCAGACCGTAAAGAACAGAAAAGGCATCTCACTTCCGGAGATGCCTTTTTATTCTATATTTTTTACTTTTATCGTACTTATCTTATTACCACTCTGAAGCCCTTCTCCTTCTTTCTATCATATGATCTACTGAAACTTTTCCAGCTCCGATCACCATCAGTAAAAGATAAACGGAAAGATAGATAAGGCTCATTTCTCTTTTCTCAAAAGGATCTGCTCCATGTACTACAAAAGCGGCAATTACCATGGTAAAAATCAGGAATCCTAAAGAAATCCTTGTAAAGAGTCCTAATATCAGTAAGATCGAACAAACAAATTCAGCAAAGACCGTCAAGATCAAAGAGATCTGAGGTCCCATTCCCATAAAATCAAAAAACTCGATTTTACCGCCTTCCAGCAGCATCTGAAGCTTTGGAAAACCGTGAGAAAGCATTGCGAAACCAACAAATACTCTTACTGCTAATAAAATAATATCTTTAAGTATTGAGCTCGAATTTGAATTATTATAGTTCATTTACTGAAAAATTTAGACTAAGGTAATAAAAATCTTTTAATACAACGGGATTACAGACACTTTTAATTTATCGATATCCGAAATTTTTAAGATCCCTGTCATTCTTTCTCCAGTCTTTTTTCACTTTTACAAATAAGTTCAGGTGAATTTTCTTAGAGAAAAACTTTTCAAGATCCAGTCTGGCTTCAGTTCCTACTTTTTTGATCGCTTCTCCTTTGTGACCGATAATAATTCCCTTCTGAGTATCTCTTTCCACATAAATAATAGAGTCTATAAAGATGATTCCCTCTTTTTCTTTAAACTGTTCTGTAACCACTTCTACAGAATATGGAATTTCTTTATCGTAATTCAGAAGGATTTTTTCACGAATCGCCTCATTTACGAAAAATCTTTCCGGCTTGTCTGTGAACTGATCCTTATCATAGTAAGGAGGATTCTCTGGCAATAAAGATTTTATTTTAGGTAAAATAATTTCTGTATTGAAGGCATTCAGCGCAGAGATAGGAAGAATTTCCGCCTTTGGAATCCTGTTGTGCCAGTCTTCTACCAGCTTTTCAAGGCCCGCCTGATCGGTCTGGTCCACTTTATTGAGTAACAGAAGTACGGGTACGGGAATTTTATTTAATTTATCGATCAAAAATTCTGATGGTTCCGCTTTATCGGTAACATCTACGATAAACAGGAATACATCAGCATCCTGCAGGGAATCCTTTACAAAATCCATCATTTTCTCCTGCAGTCCGTATTTAGGATCCAATACTCCCGGAGTATCGGAAAATACGATCTGAAGATCTTCCTCATTATAAATCCCAAAAATTCTATGACGGGTTGTCTGAGCTTTCTGCGTTACGATCGCCAGCTTCTCTCCCATCAATTGGTTCAGCAAGGTCGATTTTCCGGCATTGGGCTTTCCAACTATATTTACAAATCCAGCTTTGTGCATAAAAATAATATTACGAGCTGCAAAGTTAGTAAAACAAAATCGGTCTTTACGGTTAATCTTAATTTTTAAAAGAAAAAAGAGAGTTATTTGAATTTATACTACATTGCAAAGGTAATTTTGAAGAGAAAGCATTATTAGTTTTTTTTAATTTAAAGAATATTTATCCGTAGAATCACAGAAGTTATTAAACACTTAAGTTATTTTTAGAGGACAAATCTGCAAAATAGTAAGTACCCCTGAGTTTTTTGAAAATCTTTGATTTTCATACTTGAAATTATCGTATTTAATATCTACCTGTTTTTTATCTTATCTTAAAGCTATTCAACAGTCAGTTTATCATTCCGATAAACCATTTTGGTTTTATTTCATTTCCGTTCAATACGAGAGTTTTTGACCTGCCCAGCCCGTTGTACGAAGAAACTGTGCCCAGGTGAGTGTTTTGGGATTTATCTGCCTGCTCCATAGGAGGTCACGATCTTTACTGAAATATCCATATTCAACAGCATATTCAACCATTCCCAAAATCTCCCTTACCAAATCGTCATTTGAACTAAATTCCGGAAAATGGTCAAGCATTTCTTCTCGCGTATATGCCGAACTGTATACAGCCTTTTTTCCTGTAACTTTTGTAAATGTGTCCACCATTTCCTGTGGGGAAATAATATCGCCGATTACCGGTAAAGACTTCCCGGAATATTTGTCGGGGTTTGAGAAGATTTCCAAAACAGCAGGCCCGGTAGAAGTAAGTGGATCAACAAATGGCGCACGGAAGTCTTTGGGTAAATAAATCGGAAATATGAGTGTATCTCCTTTTAACTTGGGTGTATAAAATTCAATCAGATTGGTGAAGAAGAAAGCCATGCAGATAAACGAACTTGTGATAGGCAGAGTCCGGATATATTCTTCCACGTTGGCTTTGTCCGTAAAGTGGGGAGCGAAGAATTTTCCTCCTGTTATTTTATCCACGTTTTCCAAGCTACTAAAAATGACATGCCGCACCCCTGCTTCAACAACGGCATCTGCCAACTGTTTGCCTAATTCAAATTCATGGGTAGCTGGTGGGGCAATGTTTGGTGTCATCAGGAAGACACCATCAGAGCCTCGGAATGCCTCTGTAAACTTTTCCTTGTGTCCGAGATCAAGCGGTAAGTTTATAAGTTCAACTCCCTGTTCTGCCAGCTTAATAGCTTCCGGGGAATTAACACGGCGGGTAATGCCACGCACCCGATAACGTCCGCTTTCTAACAGCGTATGCGCTACACTACGCCCCTGTTTACCCAAAACACCGACAATGGTGATGAGCGGTTTGTTTTTTCGTATTGCTTCATGTTCTTTCAAAGTAGATGCCATTTCTTTTTTATTTAGTGAAACCATATAACTATAATTATTATAGTTGCAAAACTATTTAGAGGATATTATATTTGCAATAACTATCGAAATGGATAGGTCGAAAAAAGTGTAAAATGAAAACAGAGTGCATTGGAGATTATGTAAAACTTAAAGGGAAAGTTTATCCCTGTACAGTAAGCCTTACTATGGATTTGGTAGGTGGAAAATGGAAAGCCGTTATCCTTTACCATTTAAAGGATGAGCCAAAGAGATACAACGAACTTCGTAAAGAAATGCCATCCATTACGGAAATGACATTGAGCCTGCAATTAAAGCAATTGGAAAAAGACGGCTTGATACTAAGAAAAGTGTATGGTAAAAAGCCACCCATAAAAGTTGTTTATAGTTTAACTGATTTCGGGAAAAGCTTTGTTCCTGTTTTAGAAGCGATTACTAAATGGGGGAATCAGGTTGTGAGTGAGAACGGTGAGTTTATACAAGCTTCATAGCAGTCAGAGACGGGTAATATTAATGGTAAATTAAAAACAGATTTTATGATGTTTCATTAGTGATGAGTATAATTTTTTTGGTTGCAGGATTGGATCTGCGTTATTGGATTAACCGCAGAAGGTAAGAGATAACGTGTACCAACCAACTCTTTAAACAAAAGAAGAATAAACTACCCCGGGGTAGTTTATTCAAAAAATGATACAATAATGTTGTATTCCATTACTTAAAACCGATACTTTTGAATATTAGAATTCATCTTCATGAATATAGACCAGATTCTTGACCAAATCTACCTCCTGCCGGAAGCTTCTAAAACCAGCTTAAAAGCGTATATCACTGAAGTTTCTCATCCTAAAGGCTTTTGCCTGATGGAATCTGATAAAGTGATTCCCTATCTCTATTTTATACGTAAGGGTATTGCCCGTGCTTACGCATCCACTTCAGAAAATGATATTACATTCTGGTTCGGAAGTGAAGGCCAGTGCATCCTTTCCATGAAGAGCTATGTAGAAGATAAGCCAGGCTATGAAAGTATTGAGCTTCTTGAAGATTGTGATCTTTACAGGCTGGAAACAGAAAATCTCAAAAAACTTTTCAATGAAGACATTCATATAGCCAACTGGGGAAGAAAACTGGCGGAAGCAGAAATGATCAAATCTGAGGAACTAATTATTTCAAGACAATTCAAGACCTCTCTGGAACGGTATAAAGATCTGATACAATATAATCCGGATCTTTTGAAAAGAGTACAGCTCGGACATATTGCCTCTTATCTTGGAATTACGCAGGTAAGCCTGAGCCGAATCCGGGCGGAGATAAAATAGAGGGAGGCTGGAAATTACTATTATACCTGTAATTCCTGATCAGCATTTTATTGAGATCAGGTTTAAACTTAACTCATTGAAATGTAGGATGAGTAAAATCCCGGTCAATTATTTATTCGGACCAGAAAACTTCCAGCTTCCGGCATCCGGCTTCCTTACCTAAAATTATTCCCAATTATCATTTTTTAACAATTGTAAAATTTTTTCTCCTTTCAAATCCTGAAATTTGCAGAAGAAAAAATTAAAAAAATGAATTGGATTATCTTAATTATTGCCGGATTATTTGAAGTTGCGTTTGCATCATGTTTAGGGAAGGCAAAAGAAACTTCCGGAACAGAGTCTTATTATTGGTTTGCAGGATTCCTCGTGACCATGACAATAAGTATGCTATTGCTCATCAAAGCGACTCAGACCTTGCCTATTGGTACGGCTTATGCGGTATGGACCGGAATCGGAGCGGTAGGAACGGCTCTGATGGGAATTATCTTCTTTAAAGATCCTGTAAGTTTTTGGAGGGTATTTTTTATTGTAACCCTTATCGCTTCTGTTATAGGCTTAAAAGCGGTATCTTCATCACACTAAAAGCACATAAAATTCTATCTATATTTAAAATGAAACCGCCTTCGCAATATGAAGGCGGTTTTGTTTTTTAAGCATTTTAGATTCTTTTACCCGTTATTTTTTATAAACTAACGGTAAGATCTCATTGATCCTCAACCCATATTTTTTTATTTCTTCTTCTGAAAACTTCTGTGAATAGAAATTCGCTTCTGTTTCAAAACCGGCTTTTTTCAGGCGCTCAAAATAATCCATTCCGTACCAGCGGACATGATCGTATTGTCCGAAATGTTTCTGGCGTTCTTTCGGATCTGTGATGGTAAAATCTTCGTAGGTCTTTTCCAATGAATTTTTCAACGGAACCTGAAGGATTCCCCAGCCTCCCGGTTTCATTACCCTGTATAGCTCACTCATTGCCTTAGCGTCATCTTCGATATGTTCCAGAACATGGTTACAGAAAATGATATCAAAAGTTTCATCCTGAAAAGGTAAATCCAGAATATCAGCCTTTACGTCCACAATCGGAGAATAAAGGTCCGCTGAAATATAGTTCAGATTGCTCATCCTTTTGAATTTTCTTAAGAATTCCTGCTCGGGAGCAATATGCAGAACTTTATAATTTTTAATAAAAAAATCAGTTTCATTCTGAAGATACAGCCACATCTGGCGGTGTCTCTCCAGGCTCAGTGTTCCCGGAGAAAGAGCATTTTCTCTTTGCTTTCCGTATCCGTATGGAAGAAACTTACGGTATGATCTCCCATCAATAGGATCGTAAAACTGATCCCCTTTGAAAAGCTGATAGATAAGCGGTCTTGCCCAGATGCTCATTTTGATCAGCATAGGGCGTGGAATTTTATTCAGTAAAAGCTTAGTGAACTTTTTCATTAAAAATCCAGTTGGAACTGCTTTTCTTCGTCACTTACAATACCTAAAGCTTCATATACATATTCAAATGTCGAAAGCAATACCGGCTTACCATTGATCACCGCTACATCATGCTCAAAGTGAGCTGATGGCATGTTGTCCAAAGTAGTTACCGTCCATCCGTCATTATGGAACTTTACCTTTTCAGTTCCAAGGTTGATCATCGGTTCGATAGCAATGGCCAGACCGTCCTTGATCACTTTTCCGCTTCCCTGTCTTCCGTAGTTTGGTACCTGCGGATCTTCATGCATTTGTCTTCCCAAACCATGTCCTACAAGTTCTCTTACCACTCCATAGCCTTCTTTTTCACAATGTGCCTGGATCGCATGGGAAATATCTCCGATTCTTTTTCCTCTGATACATTGCTCGATCCCTTTATAAAGAGATTCTTTGGTAACCTGTAATAATTTTTTTACCTCAGGCTTCACTTCCCCGATTTCAAAAGTATAGGCATGGTCTCCTACGAAACCATTCAGAATAACGCCACAGTCTACAGAAAGAACGTCTCCTTCTTTTACGACTTCATTATTCGGAAAACCGTGAACTACCTGCTCATTCGGTGAAATACACAGAGAGTTAGGGAATCCTCCATAGCCTAAGAATGCAGGCTCAGCACCATGATCTTTGATAAAATCATGAGCCAGCTTATCTAAATATAACGTGGTAATCCCCGGTTTTATTTCTTTGGCCAGCATTCCCAATGTTTTGGAAACCAATCGGGCACTCTCCTTCATCAGACGTAATTCGTCTATCGTTTTTAATTGAATCATTGTACTAATTTACCAATGTATTAATGTATCAGTGTAACAATATTAAATTGATAAATTGGTACACTGTTAAATTGTTATATTATTTTTTTACCAGAAAAGTCCTTTTTTCTTTTCTTTTTTAAGTTTTGAATAGGCCAGAACTTCTTTTCCTTCTACACGGAATTCTATTCTTTCCTGAATAATATTGTAGATTTCACCCCATCCCGGGAAACCACCTAAGTTTCTGTCGTCAATGAACCAGTCTGCATCTAATTTTCTGGACTGAGTTTCCGCATCAAAAACTTCTCCTTCGAAACTTGAATTCACCGCATAAAATTCTATCCCGTTCTGTTTGCAGAATTCTACCGCTTCGTCCAATGTTTTTCCGTGTCTGTATGTCCAGAGGATAAGTCTATAGCCCTCAGCCTGAAGTCTTTTCAATGTTTCGAAAGCAAAAATTTTCGGTTTCCCAATTGCCGGATAAGCATCATCAACAATGGTTCCGTCAAAGTCAACAGCAATTTTTTTATTATTTAACATTTTGTTCTTTTTTTAGCTTTGCAAAGATAAGAAATAAAAAGAGTGCCAAAAAGAAAGGCACTCAATACTTTTATAATTTAAAATAATAATATGGGCTGCTAGCTCTTAACCCAGCTGAACTGGAACTGAAGATCCGGAGTGGAAACCCGGTCTGTGATCTTCTGAAGTCTTGCAGGAAGCTTCATCAGGTACTCCTGGGCTTTCTCTGCTTTTTCTGTAAGACCTTTTACATGCTCAATTTTCCATTCATCCAGTAAGTCTTTCATAATATTAATGTAATCCTGTCCTGTGTATACCATACATCTCTGTGCAGCATCTGAGAAATGTCCCCAAAGCTCTCCGGCCTTCTGTCCTGATTGTCTCATCAGGTGAGCCGGCATTACAATCTTCTTACGCATCATATCTTCAAATGCAAGAATCATTTCCGAAGGATCTATTTCAAGGATCTTAGCTACAAAATGCTTGTAGGCTTTAGCGTGTCTTGCTTCATCTGCCGCGATCACACCACACATTTTAGCCAGCTTTCCGTTTCCGGACTGCTTAGCCAATGTGCCTACTCTTCTGTGGGAGATATTGGTTGCCGTTTCCTGGAAACTTGTATAGATAAAGTTTCTGTACGGGTCCATGCTGGTTCCGAGGTCGAAACCGTCATTGATCAGATATTGAGTAGTGATCTCAACTTCTCTCATATTCACTCTTCCGCACAGGTAAAGGTATTTGTTCAACAGGTCTCCGTGTCTGTTTTCTTCTGCAGTCCAGGCTCTCACCCAGTTGGCCCAGCCTACTTTTTCTTCCTGATTGATTCCTTCTACTCCCATCAGCCAGGATTCATAAGAAGGAAGAGCTTCTTCCGTGATACAGTCCCCGATCAGCGTTACAAACAGATCATAAGGCATCTCACGGGCAAAAGTCTGAATTTCTTCTAAATCATGTTTAAATTCATCGCTTGAAGGATCCGGAAGCATGTCAGAAGGCTGCCATATTTTTTCAATTGGCGTTAAAAATTTCTCAAGAAAAGAACCAACTTCCTTTTCCAATATTCCCATTACTTCTTTCCTAACAAGCTTTTGATACATTTTACTATTCAGTTTTTAATTAGCAAAGATATGATTTATTTATTATTTATCGCATAATAAAGTATGCAAGTCATACCTTATCTGACATAAATCATAAAAAAATGCCGATATATCATTATAACGGCATTTTTTTAACATTATTATTGAATTTTAGTTAACTAAAACATCTCCTGTCATTGCATCTGGTATTTCGATTCCCATTACTTTCAGGATTGTAGGAGCTACATCGCCCAGTTTTCCCGGTTTTAAGTTCCATGTATGGTCTTTATCCATTACAATAAAAGGAACCAGATTGGTAGAGTGCTGGGTATTAGGAGTACCGTCTGCATTGATCATCACATCGGAGTTTCCGTGGTCAGCAAGGATGAAAACAGCATATCCGTTTTCATAAGCGGTTGTAGCCACTTTCTCAATACACTGATCTACAGTTTCTGCCGCCTTTACCGCCGCTTCAAAAACTCCTGTATGTCCTACCATATCCGTATTGGCAAAATTTAAACAAACGAAATCAGCGGTTCCCTGTTCCAATTCCGGTACGATAGCATTGGTGATATCATATGCTGACATTTCCGGCTTAAGATCATAAGTAGGAACATCCTTCGGGCTTGGGCACAGCAATCTTTTCTCTCCGTTAAATTCCAGCTCTCTTCCTCCTGAGAAGAAAAAGGTAACGTGGGGATATTTTTCAGTTTCGGCAATTCTGATCTGGGTTTTACCGTTTTTCTCAAGAACCTCACCCATTGTTTCCGTCAATACATTTTCATCAAAAACAACCTGAACATTCTGGAAGGTTTTGTCGTAGTTGGTCAGCGTAATATAATAAAGATTCAGCCTTTTCATAGCATATTCCGGAAAATCCTTCTGTGAAAGCACTTCTGTAATTTCCCGTCCTCTGTCTGTACGGAAATTGAAACAGATCACCACATCATTATCAATAATTTTGGCTACCGGCACTACATTACCTGTCGCGGTCGTATTCATTAAAATAATAGGCTTCAGGAATTCATCAGTTACATTATTATCATAAGAAGCCTGAATAGATGCCAAAGCGTTTGTACTCTGCTCTCCCACTCCTTCTACAAGGGCATCATAAGCCAGCTTTACACGCTCCCATCTTTTATCTCTGTCCATCGCATAATATCTTCCTACAACGGTTGCCAGCTTTCCTGTAGTGGCTTCCATATGTTTCTGAAGCTCATCAATGAACCCAAGCCCTGAATGCGGATCACAGTCTCTGCCATCAGTAAAGGCGTGAACGAAAACATTCTCATTTAAGCCAAACTCTTTCGCAGCAGTCAACAATCCTTTCAAGTGATTGATATGGGAGTGCACTCCTCCATTGGAAACCAATCCGATGAAGTGTATTTTTTTATTTTCTTTTTTAGCATATTCAAAAGCATCCTGAATGACTTTCTCCTGTCCTAAAGTTCCGTTCTCAACCGCCATATTGAGCTTCACCAGATTCTGGTAAACCACTCTTCCGGCTCCAAGATTCATATGTCCTACTTCAGAATTTCCCATCTGTCCTGCCGGAAGACCGACCGCCAGGCCACTTGCTTCAAGTGTCGTATGTGGAAATTTTTTGTAACAGCTGTCTATAAATGGTGTATTTGCTTTATCTATTGCGGAAACATTCGGGTTTGTTCCCAGTCCCCATCCGTCAAGGATTGCCAGTATTGCTTTTTTTGACATTTTGTAAAACTTTTGTTATACAAATTTACCTAATTTCCTATGAATAGAAGAATTTGAGGTCTTGAATTTTGTGTCTTTTTCCTTAATCAGCTTTCTATCTTTTTGTATGGTAAAATTCTGTACGTATAATTCGTTCTCCCGCAAATTATTATAGATCGAGCAGATAGCTTTATGCAAGTTTACCAATCTTGTAATTTGATTTATATTTATTCAGGTTTCGCTGATTCAGCATACGCATCACAGGTTAAATAAAAATCTGCGGCATCTGCGCTATCTGCGAGAGACTCCCAAATGATAAATTTTACAACTTTTGCCTCCGCCAATTCATAAATCTTTTTAATTTTGCGGTATGGATTTACGAGATCAATTGAAGAATCTTTTTCCTGATCATGAAGAGCAGGATTTTGAAATGCCTGAAGAAGAATTCAAGCAAAAGGAGCCTCTGGTATGCAAATTTGAGAAAAAAGGAAGAAACGGTAAGCCTGTAACGATTGTTGAAGGCTGGGAAGGCAGTGAGGAAGAGCTGAAAAAAATCTCAAAGAAAATAAAAACCACCTTAGGTATAGGCGGTTCTGAAAAGGATGGAACGATTATCATTCAAGGGGATAACCGTGATAAAATAATGAATATCCTTAAAGAAATGGGATATAAGACCAAACGTGTTGGCGGATAGATCTAGAAATAGATCTGGGTTTCCGGCAGTAAGGCCTTTAAATTTTCAATTTTATTTTTTTCTATAGGATTCCCTGTAAGGATCAAAGTTTTAAGGTTTTTCAGCTGTCTGATCTCTACAGGAATATCTTTCAGATAATTGTTGGCCAGATTCATACTGACTATATTTTTCAATCCTTTTATTCTGGATGATATTTCCTTGATATTGTTTCCGCTTACATTCAGAAATTCAAGATTCTGAGCTTTAAACAGATTCTCCGGAAGCTTCACAATAGCATTCTGCTGTAATTCGAGATATTTTAAGTTTTTAGGAAAAGATAAGTTCCCTAAATCATTGATCTGGTTATCGGAAAGGTTTAAAAACTTCAGATTTCTGATCTGATCAAGCCGGTCTGCAATAAAGCTGATCTGGTTTCCCTGAAGGTTGATTTCTTCTAACGTAGGGATTTCCATTAAAGCCTCAGGAAAGCTATTCAGGTTATTGGCATCAAAATGAACCACCTTTAAGTTTTGAAGCTTCGCGATGTTAGGATTAATACTTGTCAGGCTGTTCAGGTTCATGGAAAAGGTCGTCAGCTTTTTAAGCTTGCTTATTTCATCAGGAATATACTTAATGCTGTTTTCATTTACATTCAATATTTCCAGCTCCTTTAATGCAAATAATTCCTGATCCATTTTTTCAAGCTTATTCGCCATAATATTCAGGAAAAATACTGAATCCAGTTTTACAATCTGGGGAGGAAGGTTAAACATTCCTTTTTCTCTGAAGCTTATGCTGTAAACAGTCTTCTGGCTGCTCAGGGCATCTTCAATATTAGTAAAAGTAGGATATTTCACCGGATCGATCTGGGCCTTTGCCAGCGAAAGCGTCAAAACGGAAATAAGTAGGAAAAGCTTTTTCATAAGCAGAAAATGTCTGCCGATAGCAGAACTACCGGCAGACAGGAATTTATTAATAATTTACTTCTTTAAAAGTTTTACAGTCTTCTGGAAACCTCCTTCTGCTTCAATATTCAGAATTAAAACACGGGAACCTTCGAGCTGTTGTGTGAAATCAAGATCAAGAGATTTGCTGGTACCGCTGAATTTCTTTGTGTAAACGATCTTTCCGTCTACACTGTAAGCCGTTACAGCAATATCCTTTAATCCTTTTACAGAATTGATCTTAACGATTCCGGAAGTTGGGTTTGGCGCTACGGTTACTGTATTTTCAGCAGCCTGATTTTCAATCGTTCCTAAGGAACCTTCGATTCCTAGGTTATTTTTAAGCGCAATCACAATGGTTGCTGATTTCCCTTTGTAGTTAATCGTATTTCCGGTTGCATCAACATCTGTAGAGATCGTTGAATTCGGGTGCTGAATCGAGAAGAAACCAAATTTATGATCCGGAGTAAATGTAAGTCCTGTAGGTTCTGATCCTGCGGGCATGGAAGCAAACAGTCTTACTTTAGGGTTAGCCTGCGTGTGATCCGGCGCAATGACCCAGATATAGTTCTTACCTCCGTCCTGAAGGACCCAAAGGTTACCCAGTTCATCGAAAGTAAGGTTATCATTACCATCTCCCCAGGCTTCAGACTTCATTCCCTGTGCTGTATTGAAAGAATATACCGTAGAAGCACCTCCTACAAATGTTTCTACCTGAGAGGCTGTTGTCCCGTTATCCTGCAGACGGTATACCCTGTCTAATCCTTTTGCAGTAAAATAGATTCTGCCATCCAATGGACTGATATCCACATCTTCTACTCCATTAAATTTAGTACCTCCCAATGACAGGGCAAGCGATGCCGTATTATTTTGGTCTGCTTTTGTTTTATTCGGAACCTGGATCCATGTCGCTGTAGTTCCTACCGGATCTCCTGCTGAAGTAAGCCCCTGATCCAGCTTTAATACATAAAGATTTCCTGAAGAAAGATCGTTTGGAGTATCCATTACATATTTATATACCATATGGGTACCTCCGTCTTCCCCATAGTAAGCAATAGTTCCTGCATTATTGACCACTACATTCTCATGGTTCATAATTCCCATCTGCCAAAGCTTACCTTTGGAACCATCAGGGTTTTTAGAAATAACCTGAGCTGTAGCAGGGTCTATTTCCACGAGCCAGCCATAATCTTTGTATCCGTCTGCATTTACGTCATTAGAAGTAACAGATTCTTCAGCAGTCACTACAGTTCCCCAAGGGGTAACTCCTCCTGAACAGTTTCTGATCGTCTGTACCAGGCTAGGGTCTGAGAAGCTTACCGCTCTGGATCTTGTCAGTTCCCAAAGTTTTGTTGAGCCATTATAGTTGATCTCAGCCATTGTAACCCCTCCGGGGTTTGTTTCGTGGTTTACAGAAAGGTATCCGTTCGTGCTGCTTCCCGCTTTGGCAACATACGCTGTAAAGTCATTCTGTCCTCCTACAAATCCTCCTCCTTCTGTATAGCTATCACCTTCTTTTAAAATAAGCTGATATTTATGTTCAGCAGGAATGATCAGTTTATTGGTCTGTGCGGTAGGAACAATGGAAGTAAAGCAGCTGATATGCGTTCCGTTGCAAACTACCGGATTCGTCGTCGTGGACGTTGTTTTCAGATAAGCGTCAATTCTAAGGTCTGAGCTGGAAACACTTCTGTTATGCAATTCAATGGAAAGCCTGTTGGTTCCGTTTACAAATTTTGATTTAGGAATAGAAAAAATATTATAAACATTCTCCGCTGCACCATCAATGGTTGTACTGGAAAAAGTATTGAAGGTAATAGTACCTGCAGGCATATTATCTCTTACCACTTCTTCCCCGTTAAGGTAAACTACAATACCGTCATCTCTCATCACACCGAACTCCATATTATCTGACAGTGTTGAAAGATCTACGGTAAAATCTTTAGCAAAATAAGCGGTAGTAAGGCCTGAATTGATCGTTGTCGTTACCGGATCTCCATATCCCAACGGTGCGTTTCCTACCGTCCATGATGAAATATCATAAGTTTTGGCATTCCATCCTGCCGGCTGAGCCTGGTTATTGTCTTTATAGCTCCAGGATGCTCCTTTATCGAATATTAAAGTCTGCGCCTGGAAGCCTGTTCCGGCAAGCAAAGCCAAAGCTCCGATTGTTAGTAGTTTTTTCTTCATTTTAAATTTGATTTATTAGACGATGCAAAACTATTTTTTTAGAGCTCCTCTTCTGTTAATAGGACTTTAAATATAAATTAGTGAATATTAATAAATTTAAAACCTAATGTTAAGGGGATTAATTTTTTGTTAAGATATGGGGTAAAATTGAGGTTTCGGGATGCGGAAGGTTTATAATAATAAGCAAGTAAATACAATTGATTTTAATAACTGACTATTCAATCTGCTTATTGTACCCTGCATCCCGAACTCCGCTTTATTTCGCTTTACTCACATCAGTAAGGGCATTCAGGAAGGCTATAATCTGTTTGATCTCAGTTTCAGTAAGGTTCAGCTTATCCGGTGCTAACGTTTGATTTTTCATTTTCAACCCCAGTCCTTCTCCTCCGCCTTCATTGTAAAAATCCATCACTTCTTCCAGCGTATTGAATGCCCCGTTATGAAAATAAGGCTTTGTAAGCGCAATATTTCTCACAGTAACGGTCTTGAAGGAATAGTCATAGATCCAGGACTTTTCTTTTTTTACAGGACTGTTTCCGCGCCCAAGGTCATGATCCAATTCAACAGGCGGCTGTTTAACGGGTTTTGTCGTTACTCCTAAAACTTCTGATTCGTTTTCATTAAAGAACGGAGGGACCAATCCTGAGAAATGAGGGGCAAAATGGCAGGTAGCACAATTGGCTTTTCCCATAAACAGGTTGAATCCTTTTTTCACCTCATCAGAAACCTCTTTTTCATTCCGCATAAAACGGTCAAAATCACTGTCAAAAGAATATAATGAAGCGACATAGGAACTTAAGGCTTTTGAAAAGTTCTCCTTATTGATATTGCCATCTTTGAAAGCGCTGCGGAAAGCTTTTTTATATTCGGGTTTTGTTTTCAGCTTCTGAATAATGCTTTCATAGCTTGTATTGAACTCCTCTTCGTTATAGATCACATGCTCTGCCTGCTGTTCAAGATAGAAAGCACGAAGATCATAGAAAAATCTTTTGGCAAACACGGCATTATAAAGTGACGGAGCGTTTCTCAGCACTGTTTTTCCTTCCACATTGCTTTGTGATTTTGCTTTAAGATCCGTAAAGGCATTTTCCTGAAGGTGGCAGGTGGCACAGCTCATTTTTCCGTTACCACTTACATTCTGGTCATAGAAGATCGATTTTCCAAGATTACGCAGCTCAGGACTATCCTCTGAAGATTTCAGCAGAGTATAAAAATAAGGATCTAAAAAATCACTGCTGAAAAAATTCCTGTTGCCAACATTCCAGCCGGAAAATTCTTTCAGGTCGTCTGGTCTTCCGTCCCATTTTCCGAATTCCTCATACAATGGCTGTATGTATTTTTTATAAAATTCTATCCTGTCAAAAGTTTCAAAATCGGTATTCTCTGAAAGATAGCTTATCGCTTCAGTTAACGTCTGATTGGCCTTTTGTACATTATAATTTTTAAAATAGGGATCATCATTGATGTATTTTTGTATCCCTGAAAGGGCATGGCTTGTTTCTTCAGAAATATTTAAAGAACCGGGAGTATCAAATCCTGTTACTCCTAATGAATAGATCCTGATCAGTTCTATACGCAAAGGTAATGTCTTATTGTTTCCTTTGCTTAATCCGTTTTTTATTGCACTCAGGTAGAAACCTGAATAGCTGTTGTATAGAAAGTCTGTGATCGTTTTGATCTTTTCTTTTTCATCCGCGGCTTCATCTGAGAAGATAAGCTCATCCAGCACCTGCAATCCTTCCGGTGGCAAAGTATATGCTGACGTTCCTGCAGCTTCTATATGAAATAAAGGGGCTGCATTCAGATGTGTTTTGGTAAATTCAGGATAATGGTAGGCAATATAAAATTCAATTTCTTTAAATGAGTTTCTCGTACTGCTCAATGATTTCCGTAATTCTTCAACAGAAATCCGGTCTTCTGAAAACTGACGGACATCTGATTTCAGCTGTTCAAGCTTTCCCTTAAAATCAGATAAACCTTTATTGACAAATGTATTTTCGCTTTCCTTTCCTTTATAAACCGGATTGAAAGACATTACTGCAAATCCTATCAGGAGGATGACAACAAGCAGTGGGTACGATCTCATGAATTTTTAGCCGCAAAGCTATTCATCTGATGTTATCTCAGTTTTAATAGCAGATTAAATAATGTTTATATTTAAGATAAAGTATTTTTTACTAATTTTAAACCCCGAAATCAAAATTCATTATTCTTAAAGGCCGGTATATTCTGAGTTTCCGGCAAAATAATGGTGAGGGTTATTGGGAGAGGATCATTTTATTTAAAATCAACAACATCAAAACTAAAATAATATTATGAAAACAAAGCTATTATTTGCTTTTGCAGCAAGTTTCCTTTCTCTGACTGCATTTTCGCAGAAAAAAAAGCAGCCTGAAAATCAACAGGAGAAAAAACAGGAAATGGCCGTATACGCAGAGAAGAAGGGCAATGATTATTATCTGGTCCGCCTTGAGAAAGATAAGGCTGTTCCCAATGTTTATGTCTATTCCAACGGAATAATAAAGCCCTATAAAACCTATCCTGAACTTAAAGATATCGTTATGGATTTCCCCGGGATGATGTCCTCAAACAATTCGACTAAAGAAGAACTGGTTTCTATCCTTAAAAAAGATAATCATTTTTATGAGATCACTTCACAGAGAAAGGATCCTACAAATATTGAGAAAACGATCATTACAGTATATGAAGTCGTACAGGGGCAAAAAAGAATCGTTGAAGAATACAACACTCTCTACGAGCTTATGGGCTCTCCTTATCAGGACGCCATTTTTATTAATTAAAAAACAAAAAATATACATATTATGCTAAACAAACTTGCTGCCTCAGAACTTGTTCTGAATGAAGACGGAAGTGTATACCACCTGAATCTTTTACCTGAAGATATTGCTGACAAAATCATCCTTGTGGGTGACCCGGACAGAGTAGCAAAAGTTTCGAAATATTTTGACACGGTAGAAATCAAAAAAAACAAAAGAGAATTCTATACGCATACAGGAACGCTTCGTGGTGAAAGAATCACAGTAATGTCAACCGGTATAGGAACAGAAAATATCGATATTGTCATGAACGAACTGGATGCTTTGGTCAACATCGATCTTAAAAACAAAGAGTTTAAAACGGAGCACAAGGCACTTGAACTTTTCCGTATGGGAACCTGCGGAAGCGTGAACCCTGATGTACAGGTTGACAATATGCTGGTAACCCAAAACGTTGTAGGATTAGACGGGCTGATGCATTTCTATCAGGATTACAACTTTGAAAATGAATTCTCTAAAAATTTCCTGGCAAAATTCCCTTACGAAAGAATCAAGCCTATGCTTTACTTCTCAGACTGGGCAGAAGAAATGGGTGAGTATTATAAGGATGCCAAATACCACGGAAATACCGCTACATTCCCGGGATTCTATGCTCCGCAGGGAAGACAGCTCCGTCTAAAGGCGGTAGATGATCAATTCCTTGAAACATTAAATGATCTTGGAATCACCAACTTTGAAATGGAAACTTCAGCCATATATGCGCTTTCAAAGCTGTTAGGACACAAAGCCATCACCGTAAATAATGTGATCGCCAACAGAAGACGTGGAGAATTCTCTGCAGACCACCATGCTTCTGAAAAGAATCTGATCACCTGGGTACTTGACAGAATTATTCAATAACTCACAGATTAAAGTCTAAGCTATTTATAAATACAAGCCTTTGGAAATTATTTCCAAAGGCTTTTTTACAGGTTTTGACTGAAACCAGGCAGGATAGAGCCCGTTCCTGTTGAATAATATGATGCATTACAATTCATCACGACCTGATAAAACAATTTTCAAGGTGATCATTGACCATACCTGTAGCCTGCATATGAGCATATACTACGGTAGATCCCATAAATTTGAAGCCTCTTTTTTTAAGGTCTTTGGAAATAATATCAGAAATTTCTGTTGTAGCAGGGACCTCTGATAAAGCTTTTGGCCGATTGTCAACAGGCTTTCCATTAATAAATCCCCAAATATATTCGGAGAAACTGCCAAACTCATTCTGCACTTCCATGAACTTCTGTGCATTGGTGACTGCTGCCAATATTTTGAGCCTGTTCCTGATAATCCCCGCATCATTCATAAGTTCCTCTATTTTCTGATCAGAATAAACCGCCATTTTTTTATAATCAAAATGATCGAAGGCTTTTCTGAAGTTTTCTCTTTTAGACAGAATCGTATACCAGCTTAGCCCGGCCTGAAAGCTTTCAAGGATCAGAAATTCAAATATCGTTTCATCATCATAAACAGGTCTGCCCCATTCTTCATCATGATATTTCCTGTACAGATCATCTTTTTCGCACCATCCGCAGCGTATTCTTTCCATAATTATTAATTTTTAGAATATTAGGATAAAGGTAAGATTGATTTAGAGAAGTATAACAAAAGATTATGAAAAGTTTAACAGAACAGTCCGGTTTTAGGAATGGTTATTGTTTATTTACTGTTACAAATCCAAATTTATAATATTATGAACAATTCAGATTATAACAAAGCGGAAAATGCAGTAAATAACGCAGAAAACTCTTTACAGAATGCAGCAGACAAGGCAAAATGGAAAATCAATGAATTGGCAGACAGAGCCAAGGATTATATCAATGAAAAGCGCAGTAATGATCAGGAAGCGAACCAGGAAGACTGGCTTGACAGGGTAAAAGCTAATGTATCAGACGCCTGGGAAGACATTAAGGATAAAGCGGATGAGGCATGGGAAAAAACCAAAGATGCGGCAGAAGATGTAAAGGCGGAATGGAATAAGAAAACCAATTAGTATTTCAGTCATATAAATATTTTCAAGAAAATGGAGTCTTAAATTGATAAGGCTCCATTTTTTATTATGTCATAACCACAATTATTGCTACATTTGTAATTATAATAAACATTAAAAAATTATGTCATACGGTTTACTTAAAGGCAAAAAGGGAATTATTTTTGGAGCCCTTAATGAACAATCTATCGCATGGAAAGTTGCTGAAAGATGTCATGAAGAAGGTGCTGAATTTATCTTGTCGAATGCTCCTATCGCAATGAGAATGGGAGAGCTGAATGCTCTAGCTGAAAAGACAGGTTCCGATGTAATAGGTGCTGATGCCACTTCCGTGGAAGATCTTGAAAAACTTTTTGATGCCGCTGTCGCAAAATTTGGTAAAATTGACTTTATCCTTCACTCTATCGGGATGTCCGTAAATGTAAGAAAAGGAAAACACTATACGGAAATGAATTACGACTGGTTGGAAAAAGGATGGGACGTTTCTGCCGTATCTTTCCACAAAGTAATGCGTGTAGCCTGGGAAAAAGACTGTATGAACGAATGGGGAAGCATTCTTGCCCTTACTTATATTGCAGCTCAGAGAACTTTCCCTGATTACAATGATATGTCTGATAATAAAGCGTATCTGGAAAGTATCGCAAGAACTTTCGGAAATTACTGGGGAGAGAGAAAAGTACGTGTCAATACAGTTTCCCAATCACCAACTCCTACTACGGCAGGTAGTGGCGTGAAAGGCTTCGGAGGTTTCCTTGGATATGCTGAAGATATGTCTCCGCTAGGAAACGCTACAGCCCTTGACTGTGCGAACTATTGTGTAACATTATTCTCTGATCTTACCAAAAAAGTAACCATGCAGAACCTATTCCATGATGGTGGTTTCAGCAGTTCCGGAGTGACTCAGAAAGTGATCAGTAAATATGATGCTGAATAACAGTATTTAAAATATGCTATAAAGATAAACCGGCGACCTCTTCGAGGCCGCCGGTTTTGTAAAAAAATATATTAATATGAAAATTAAAGAATTACGGTTTGTATAGAATGTGCAGGTGCTGTTAATTTTGCTGCCATTCCTTCGATCCATAGATTGGTTTCGATATCATTATCCGAATCATTCATGATTACTGTTACCAGCTGCCCGTTTTCATTCATAAAAGCAGAGGAGGTCAGAGCTGCCCTGTTGGAAGAGCTTCCTATTCTCTGGGCATTCGGTTTGATATATTTTGAAACATGACCGATGTAATAGTATTCATAGGTATAGAATACTTCTCCTGTTTTGGTATCTGCAATAATCGGGGCAAAGCAGAAATTTCCTTTATGATTGGGACCTCCGGTTTCATCCAGCAGAATATTCCAGTCTGTCCATAAAGCGTTCCCTTTGTTGAAATCATTCAGCATATTTTTACCATACAGCTCTCCAAGGCTTACATCATAAATTTTATCCATTTTAAACTGCTCTTTACAGCCTTCTGTGAAAGCCAGGAATTTATCAGGAAAAGCTCTGTGGGTCTCTTCCAGATTGTCGAAAAGCTGGGTTTTATTGTTCCATGTTTCATACCAGTGATACCCAATTCCATGAGCATACTTTGAGGTTTCAGGATCGCTTAATGTTGTTGTTGCTCTCTGATAGATCAGATCCCTGTTGTGATCCCAGATCATTACTTTTTTATCTTTATAGCCGTTTTTCCAGAGGGTCGGCCCGAGATTGTTCTTCAGGAAATCCCCTTCTTCTTCAGCGGTGTAGATACAGGACTCCCAGCTCTGTGTAGCCATAGGCTCATTCTGGACGGTTAGCCCCCAGACATTGATTCCTCTTTTTTCGTATTCTTTGATGAATCTGATATAATAATCCGCCCACGTTTGGTAATACTGATTTTCCAGTCTTCCCCCCTTGTACAGGCTTTTATTTGATTTCATCCAGGCCGGCGGACTCCATGGTGAGAAATAAAATGTAAAACTATTTCCTATTGCTTTCTGCGCTTCCTTTATCAGCGGGATCTTATATTTTTCATCATGGGCAACATTAAAAGTCTTCAGAGAAGTATCATTGTCTTCCACATAGGTGTAAGAATCGCTGGAAAAATCACAGGAATTCATATTCGTACGAACTACGGTGTATCCCAATCCGTTTTTACCAAAATAAGCATCAAGGATTTCTTTTTGCTTATTCTTAGGCATTTTATAAAAAGTTTCTGCTGACGCGTCTGTAATAGCCCCTCCAATGCCTATCAGTTTCTGATATTTAAAAGCCGGAGCTACAAAAATACAAGCGTCCGTTTCTTTAGGCTGTCCAAACTGTTCAAACCTTACAGATCCTTTGTCTGCCATCTTTTCTTCCGCCTTAGAGTTGGTAAGGATCACTTTAGCTGTTTTCCCTGCATTCTTTTTCCAATAATTCTGGGCATTGACATTAATGACAACACCTATTACCAAACAACTTACGATTAGTTTTCTCATGTTTTTTCTTTTTTGGGCAAAACGGCCCTCTTTTTCATTATTTATTCTGATAGACCCTTACATAGTCTATATAATATTTTTGTGGAAAAATACGATCATCTATCCCCTCCTTTCCGCCCCAGAAACCACCGACCGCCAAGTTTAAAATGATAAAATAAGGCTGATCAAAAGGCCATGCTTCATAGGTTTTTTCTTTATTTTCATAAGTGAAAAATTTTTGGTCATCCATATAAACATCTATTTTTTCCGGTGTCCACTCAGCTTTATATACATGAAATTTTTCACTTGCATCCTTTACAATCAAGGTATCTGTTTTCTGCGTTCCCTGGATATGGTTATATTTTTTGGTATGGACTGAAGCATGTACGTATCCCTGATTAAAACCGACATGTTCCATAATATCCAGTTCACCGTCATCCGGCCATTTTTTCATCTTTTCACTCATCATCCAGATGGCCGGCCAGGTTCCGCGGCCTTTAGGCAGCTTTGCTCTCACTTCTATGGTTCCATACTGAAAAGAGAATTTTCCTTTGGTTAAAAGTCTTGCGGAAGTATACTGGTTCTTTTCCCAGTTTTCTTTTCTGGCCTCAATAACAAGGTTTCCGTTTTCCATTCTGGCGTTTTCAAGCCTGTTTTTTGTATAGAACTGAGCTTCATTATTTCCATAGCCGTCGCCGCCTACATCGTAATTCCATTTTAATGAATCCGGAAGTCCATTTCCGTTAAATTCATCACTCCAGACCAGCTTTTTGCCGGTATCTGTTTTAGTTGAGGTACAGTTTACTACAGGCAGCATCAATATTGCAGCTGTACAAATCTGAATGGTATTTCGGAGTTTAAATTTCATATTGTTACTATGATAATCAGTTTTTTATTTTGTCTAAGCTGGTCCTATTTAGTTTACCTGGTCCAGTTGATTCTTTTGGTCTGTACGTTTTGAGAGTCAGTTCCTACCATAATATCAAATTCTCCGCCTTCCCAGTCAAAATTCAGCTCGTCATCAAAAAATTTAAGATCTTCAGGGGCCAGCCTGAACTCAACTTTTTTACTTTCTCCTTTTTTGAGGAATATTTTCTGAAAACCCTTCAGCTCTTTTACCGGTCTTACCACTTTTCCGAAAAGATCTCTGATATAAAGCTGTACTACCTCTTCACCATCATATTTTCCTGTATTGGAAACGGTAACACTGATGTTCAGCGTCTGATTCCCTACAAGGTTTGCTGAGCTTAAAACCATATCGGAATAGGTAAAGTCAGTATAGCTTAAACCGTATCCGAATGGAAATTTCGGATCATTGTCAAGATCAATATAAGCTGAAACATAATTTCTGTCCGTATTATTTTTCGCAGGTCTTCCTGTGTTATAATGATTGTAATAAACCGGAATCTGCCCTTCAGTTCTTGGGAAGGTCATCGGAAGCTTTCCTCCCGGGTTCACTGTTCCAAACAGGACGTCTGCAATAGAATTTCCAGCCTCAGTTCCCAGCCACCATGTGTACAGGATGGCCGGAATATGATCTGCCGCCCAGTTGAAGATCAGAGGTCTTCCTGCATTGATCATCAGAATAACAGGCTTTCCCGTCTTTGCAATTTCTTTCAGCAGATCTTCCTGAACACCGGAAAAGCCAATATGGCTTCTGCTTTTTGCTTCACCACTCATCGCATGTCCTTCTCCCAGTGTCATAATTACTATATCTGCCTTTTTTGCGGTTTCCACGGCTTCTGCAAACATGCTTTTGTCCTGATCATCCACATTGCAGCCTTTAGCATATAATAATGTCGAGTTTTTATCGAGCTGACTTTTTATCCCGTCAAACTGTGAAACGATTCTTTGACTATCATCTTTAAATGCTACAGACCAGAATCCGTGATTCGCTACGGTTTCTTTTCCGAAAGGTCCGATCAGCGCAACTGTTTTCACATTTTTTGAAAGGGGCAGCAGGTTTCCCTGGTTTTTAAGAAGAACAATACTTTTTGAGCCGAATTCTCTTCCGAATTTTCTATGTTCAAGATTATCCGTCTGCTCTTTTTGCCTTTTCTCATTGCTGAACCTGTAAGGATCATCAAAAAGACCCATTTCGAATTTCTTGGTTAAAATTCTTCCTGCCGCATCATTTACCAGTTTTACATCTACCTTGCCTTCTTTAACAAGTTTGGGAAGCTCAGTAATATACACACGGCTTTCCATATCCATATCGCTTCCTCCCAGAATTGCTTTTTCAGCAGCTTCGCCGGCATCTTTGGCATAACCGTGAGGAGTCATTTCCCCGATACTGCCCCAGTCTGAAACGACAAAGCCTTTATAGTTCCATTTTCCTTTTAAAAGGTTTCTTTGGATATATTGATTGGCTGTAGCCGGGATTCCGTTGATATCATTGAAAGAGTTCATAAAAGTAGCTACTCCTGCTTCTGCGGCTGCTTTGAAAGGAGGAAGATAAGTTTCATTCAGCTGCCTGAGACTCATATCAACAGAGTTATAATCTCTTCCCCCGACAGCAGCTCCATAAGCCGCAAAGTGCTTGGCACAGGCCATCACAGCATCCAGATTTCCCAATCCTTTGCCCTGGAAGCCTTTAATTCTGGCTAAGCCTATTTTTGTTCCCAGATAGGTATCTTCGCCGGAACCTTCCATCACTCTTCCCCATCTCGGGTCTCTGGCAATATCCACCATCGGGGCAAAAGTCCAGTGAATACCGTAAGCAGAGGCTTCGGTAGCAGCGATCCTTTCTGATTTTTCTATCATTCCCAGATCCCAGCTTGCTGCCTGTCCCAGATTCACAGGAAAAGTTGTACGGTAACCGTGAATAACATCCTGCCCAAAGAGTAAAGGGATTTTCAGCCTCGACTGCATCGCCAGCTTTTGAAACGCCCTGGTTTCTTCTGATCCGGCCACATTCAGCATAGAGCCTACCTTTCCTTTTTTTATTTCTTCCAAAACCGCTGCCGAATTGGAATGCTGCGGACCTGTAGCATATTCAAAGCCACTGTACTGGACCATCTGCCCTACTTTTTCTTCCAGTGTCATCTTAGACAGCAATTCCGCCACCTTCTGATCTACTGTTTTCTGTCCGTAGGCACTCATCCCAAATGCTGAAAATGCCAATAAGAAATACACTTTTTTCATAGTATCCAATTAAAAAATATAAGTAGCTGCCGAACGTCCGGAAATCATTACTGTAGCGGTTTTTCCGGCAAATTTAATATTAAAATTCTCATCTGCTTTATCCTCATTCTGAACAATCAGCACTATTTTCCCGGATGGAGTCTTAAAAGCAGCTGTTGAAAGATTTTCTGTCTGTGTAGAGGCAATTCGCTGAGAGCCTGCAGGAACAAACTTTGAAGCATGCGCAATGATATAATAGGAGACATTTCTTGTGAAATTTTCACTATCAGAAACGGTGATAGCCCCTTTACACTCCGTACATCCGCCATCTGTATGCGGACCATACTCCGGATCATTGGCAAGATTCCATTCCAAAGCGGTTTTGCTCCAATTTCGCATGGAACCGATGATTACATTTTTCATATGCCAGTTCAGATCTTCGTTAAAAGTTCCTTTTGAGCCTGTCCATTGTTCCGTAAAGTATAGGTTTTTGTCCGGGAATGCATTGTGGACCGTACTTAATGCTGATATATCTCCTTCATAAAGATGGAAAGCAGATCCGTCCACATACTGATTGGCTTTTGGGTCTTTTAAAATATCAATAGCATATTCAGGTTTGTTACAGTTATGATCATATACGACAATCTTTGTCTTGATATGGCTTGCCTTAAAAACAGGGCCTAAATGGTTCTTGATAAATTCTCCCTGCTGGGCAGACGACATATAAAGACTCGGATTATTTCCCGGATGTAAAGGTTCATTCTGAGGAGTAACGGCATCAATGGTTATCCCTTCATTTTTCATCCCCTGAATGTACTTCATAAAATAGTTGGCATACGTTTCATAGAATTCAGGTTTCATGCTTCCGCCTTTTGATTTCCCGTTGTCTTTCATCCAAACCGGAGCCGACCATGGGGCAGCGATAATTTTAATATCAGGGTTGATTTTCAGGATCTCTTTCAGCATGGCGATCAGATCTTTATCTCTCTCCAGACTGAATTTGGAAAGGGAGGCATCCGTCTGTCCTTCAGGAAGGTCATCATATGAAAAAACGTCCCCATCAAGATCAGAAGCGCCAATACTTAGCCTTAAATAGCTTATGGAAATCGAGTTTTTACCGCTTCCGAAAAGCTCATTAAGCAAAGCTTTTCTTTTTGAAGGAGACAATCTGTTGATCACTTCTACACTCCCTCCCGTCAATGTATATCCGAAACCATCAACATATTGAAACATCTGGGAATCATCAATTTCAATATGTTGAAAGCTGTTGGAAGTATTTACAAATTTAGCAGGGGCCTGCAACTGTAATGCTACGCTTTCGTCACCTTTTGTAAGCCAATATCTAACCTCATTTCCTTCATTGGAGGCAACTGATGTGCACGATAAAGGAAAAAGTACTACACCGCATAGCAGTGCAGTACCTTTAAAGAAACTATATAAGTTGTGAAACTTCATATTTAGTAGCCTGGATTTTGATGCATAGCTGTATTCGGCAATTCGTTGAACGGAATTGGCAGAATTTCATTTTTACCACTCTTAAATCCTTTAGATGCAAGCTTCGAAGGAGCATCTCCCCATCTCACAAGGTCAAACCAACGGTGTCCTTCACCTGCAAGCTCTCTTCTTCTTTCATCTTTAATGGCCTGTAAGGAAACAGGAACTGAAGGTAAACCCACTCTTGCTCTTACTGCGTCCAGCAGCGCCTGAGCTCTTCCTCCTGCTGCCCCCAAGGCTTCGGCTTCCATCAGGTAAGTGTCAGCTAATCTTATAGCAATATAATTCTGTCTGAAATTCAGTTCTGCAGGTCCGGGAAGTGAACTTTTCAGATCATTCGTAGGCATATATTTGTTTAAGAAGTAACCGGTATCTGCAAACGCAGGTCCATAGGTAATTTTACCATCTGCCACCAATTGCTTTGCATTGAATATGGTTACGTTCAATCTTGGATCACCCTGCATGAAATTAAACAGATCCTCTGTAACGGTATTGAATGCCCAGCCTGAATATACATCCGGTGCATCATTATTAGGAATATCTTTCAAAGAGTAAGAACGGGGTCCCACCATTACATTGATGGAGTTCCCTTCATCTTTTCCCTGCCCCCAGAATCCCCAGTCGGAGTTTCCTTTATTGGTATGCATTACTTCCAGAATAGATTCCGTTGAAAATTTGTACGGATCCTCTTTTTCAGGTCCAACTTTAAATAAATCTGCATAATTTTCTACGAGCTTATATCCATATTGGCTGGTTCCTCCGGGTGTCCCGTTTACTTCAGCAAACTGTGCCGCTGCTTCAGTCATTTTTTTATCATACAGATAAATTTTTCCCAATATGGCCCTGGCTGTTCCCTGAGTAATTCTTCCTCTGTCATTTCCGCTTGCTGTAAACATTAAATCTGGAATTGCCGCATTCATATCACTCTCTATCTGCTCATAAATTTCACTTGGCTTAGCCTGAGGGATATTCCAGTAATCGTCATCAAATTTTATAGATTTAAGTATCAGTGGGATATTTCCAAACATTCTTACAAGCTCGAAATAATATAGAGACCGAAGAACTTTTGCCTCCGCAATATATCTTTTTTTAAGATCCTCACTCATGGAAGCATCGGGGACTTTCTCTATTAAAAGAGTAGCTCTTGCTATTCCCTGATAATAATCCCTCCAGTAGCTGGCAGGCATGGTATTGGGATTAATCATATAATTATTCATTCCCTGAATACCTGCTCCATCATTAGAGTTTCCGCCTCCGGAATAAAAATCATCTGATCCTGCATTAAAAAAAGTAACTGAATTCTCGAATCCGCCGGAATATTTTCTTAATATATCATATACAGAAACCAAAGCACTAAAAGATTGCTGCTCATTTTGGAAATATAAATCCGTTTTAAAAGATCCTGAATTCTTTACATCATCCAGATATGAATCGCCACAGGCAATGTTACTAAAGCTTAGACCTGTCAGAAATGTGATCGCAAGTCCTTTATATATAAAATTCTTATTTTTCATGTTGTTGGTAATTAAAATTGAATATTGGCACCTATCAGGAATGTTCTGGCTTGAGGGTAGTAAGCTCTGTCTACACCGATAATATCCTGTTCAGAATTATTTCTTCCTGCAATTTCCGGATCATAGCCAGTATATTTTGTGAAAGTAAGCAGGTTTTCTCCGGTGATATACAATCTTACTTTGCTCATTCCAAAACGTTTTGTAACGTCCTGAGGAATCGTGTACCCTAACTGGACGATTTTCAAACGTACATAATCTCCTTTCTGAAGATAGTAGTTTGACATCCAGGAATAGTTATGGTTCGGGTCATTACGTGTAATTCTTGGACTCTCGTTGGTAGAGCCTTCCCCTGTCCAGCGGTCCAGCACTCTCGTCTGATAATTGGCATCAAGCATATCCAATCTTCTTAAACCCTGGAAAATCTTGTTACCTGCCTGCCCTTGTGCAAACATCATCAAATCGAAATTCTTATAATTCATATTCACTGTCAGTCCAAAAGTATATTTCGGAATAGAGCTTCCTAAGTTTACTTTATCATTGTCATCAATTTTTCCATCCCCGTTATTGTCCTGCCAGATGAAATCTCCCGGTCTTGCATCAGGTAATAATTTGTCTCCATTAGCATTTACATAGCTGTCAATCTGTGCCTGATTCTGGAAAACTCCACTATAAGTTTGTCCGTAAAATGATCCGTAAGGCTGCCCAACCACTACCCTTGATACCGCTCCCATAGTTTGGAAAGAAGCAAGATTAAAGTATTCAATATCGTCTTCTAATCGCAAAACCTTGTTTTTAATTGTTGCAAAATTTCCGTTCACTGATATGCCGAAATCTTCCCAATTCTTTTTATAACCCAGCTCAAGCTCCAAACCGGAGTTTTCCATATCCCCTACGTTTGACCAAGGTAAATTAGGTACTCCCACATAGCCGGGAATATTAATTTGCCTCAGAATATCAGATGTTTTCTTTTTATACCAGTCTGCTGTAAAGGTGAAATTGTTGAATAACTTTAAATCTGCAGCAATATTCAGCTGGCTGGTTTGCTCCCATTTCAGGTTTGGATTTTCCAATGTACTTGGCGCATATCCTATGATGATATTATTTCCGGAATTGGTGTAGTTGCTACCGGAAACCATGAAGCTTGCAAATCTGAAATTATCCATCTCATCATTTCCTAAAACACCATAACCTCCTCTCAGTTTCAGGTTATTGATCACCTTATTTTCCGGCCAGAAATTTTCTTTGTGAACATTCCATCCTAAAGACATGGATGGGAAAGTCCCCCAATGCTGATTCGTGGCAAATTTTGAAGAGCCATCTCTACGAATCGTTCCGGTAAATAAATACTTATCGGCATAATCGTAAATAATTCTACCGAAATAGGACGCTTTACGGGTCTGGATACCATCCCAGCCTGTTGCCGTAATATCATCCTGAGGAATATTAAAGTTGAAAGAGGCATCCTGCCAATGTTCAATAGGCAAATTGCTATACGTCAGACTGGTTCCTCCTGCTATATTGTACCGGTAAACTCCCTGTCCTATCATCACATTGATATTGTGGTCTCCGATCTTATTCTGATAAGTTAAAGTATTTTCCATACTCCATTCGAACTTATTTTCGTCTACCTTATTCAGGCTGTTAAAGCTTGTATTGTTATAATTGGGACTTAAATAATATTTCGGGGTAAAGGTACGGCTGCCCCAATATGATCTCTTACCGTTCAGACTTGTTTTGAATGTGAAATTTTTCAGAAACTTAAGTTCGGCAAAAACATTTCCTACAAAATCATCCGACCAGCTATAATTTCCTTGCTGTATGTGACGGAATGCCTGCGGATTGGTCATTTCCTGGTTTACATAACGAGAAATTCCGTATGGATTACCATTAGGATCCCGAATGATATAGGGGTTGGTGTAGCCGTTTGGATCTACCATAGACCAATCTGTAACCACCACTGGCGTTGTAGGATCCAGGTTAACAGCTGAAGCTAACGGACCACCGAATTCTTCGTTGGCACTGATTCCCTGGGATTTTATATGGGTATAAGCAAAGGTTTGCCCTAAAGTCAGATAATCGGTTACCTTATGGGTAGAGTTGAATCGGGCATTGATCCTTTTGTAATAAGAGATATCACTCATTACAATACCCGTCTGATCAAAATATCCGAACGATGTATAGTATGTTGACTTTTCATTACCTCCCGTAATGCTTACTTCATGAGAGGATTTTTCACCTGTCCCGAAAATAGCATCCTGCCAGTTTGTTCCTTTTCCAAGTGACTCAGGGTTGGAAAACCTGGGAGTTCCTCCATCATTCACAAAACCTTCATTAATAATTTTGGCATATTGGGTAGCGTCTAAAAGATCCAATTTCTTAGAGGCATTTGAAATACCATAAAATCCATTATAAGAAAGAGTCAGCTTTCCTCTTTTCCCCTTTTTTGTCGTCACAAGAATTACCCCTTTTGCAGCGGAAACCCCATAGATGGCGGCGGAGGCCCCATCCTTCAGTACTTCTATACTTTCTATATCAGACTGGTTCAGCCATCCGATATTATCTACAACGATACCATCCACAACCCACAGAGGACTGTTACTTCCTGCTCCAAAACTGGTAATTCCACGCACACGTACCGTTGCCGGAGCACCAGGCTGTCCGGAATTGGTTACTACAGAAACCCCCGCAGCTCTTCCCTGCAATACCTGCTCCGGCTTCCCTGCCGGAATGTTTTCTATATCACTGGCTTTAATACTTGCGATAGCACCAGTCACATTACTTTTTTTCTGAGTACCATAACCGATCACTACGATCTCGTCTATTTTATTCTCTTTGGAAAGTGTGTCCTTCTGCTGGGTCTGGGCACTGAAGCTCGCCGTAAAATAGAGGACGGCGACTGCTCCTAAGCTTCTTGATATTCTTACATTCATATATTATAGTTTTGTTTAATTCTCAAATTGAGACAATAAAAATATATTTTTTTTCAATTAATTAACATTCCATTCACAAATATTTTAATTTTTCTTTTATTTTTGAGGGTTAGAAGCCATATATTCGCATCAATATTTCATAAAAAATCAAAAAAATTCAATAAAGTACGCTCCCAAAATGACATCCAAGCTTTCTCATATTTCGCTTCCGCTAAAATTAACCTTCCTTATTTTTTCAATGGTTCTGAACTGTATGGGTCTTATTATCCTGCAGCTTGCGGATGCCAATATTACCTATGGAGAGCTCGGATTCCTGGAATCTTTTAAGGACCTTCCCATCGCCTTTATTTCTCTTTTTGCGGTAAGCTTCATTAATAAAACCGGGGCAAAAAAAGCTTTGATCCTAGCTTTAGCTATTGTTGGAGCCTGTTCATGTCTTCTTCCGTTTGTTGAAGTTTTCTGGTTTTATAAATTATGGTTTGCTATCATTGGAGCCTGTTTTGCCATAGGAAAGATCTGTGTTTTTGGAATTATCAGGAATAATATTTCAGATGAAAAATCGCTGGCGAAGACCATGAACAGTGTTGAAGCTTCTTTTATGATAGGAATCTTTGTGGTGAATACAGGATTTGGCTGGCTGATCTCCAGTCAGTATTCAGAATTCTGGAAATTTGGTTTTTTATTGATCGCTGTTTTATCTGCCATAACTATCCTACTCCTCTCAAAAGCCAAAATATCAGAGACCAAACCTCTGGAAAACAAAAGCATTTACTCTGAATTGTCAGGCTTTACAACTCCTGTTGTTGCCTTATTCCTCGCGGTAGTCTTTTTCATTGTCTTTGTAGAGCAGGGATTCAATTCCTGGCTTCCGTCTTTTTATAAAAATCACCTGAAAGTCAACTCTTTTTTTGCGCTTCAGGCCACTTCTTTTCTCTCGCTTTTTTCTTATGCAGGGAGAACAATAACAGCCAATATCATCAGAAGGTTTTCATTATCCGGATATTATATTACCTGTATGTCTTTAATCATTACCCTGTTAATGATTATCATCAGCGTACAGTATTTTGATTCTGAAAGTCCAAAACTGATTCTTTTTTTATTTCCGGTCATAGGGCTTTTCCTTTCCCCGCTCTACCCTGTTATCAATTCAAGAATGATCGCACAGGTCGATAAAGAAAAAGTAAACCTGTTCACTTCTCTCATCGTTATTTTTTCATCACTGGGGAGTTCTGTCAGCTCCATTATCATGGCTGTACTCTTCGAAAAACAATTGTTAGACTTTTATCCATTATATATTTTAACCTCTGTAATTCTTCTTTTTGTGATTAGTTTGTTATATTTTAACGTCTCAAAAGGAAAATATAGAAAATAGTTTTATTTTTACTGCCATGAAAATCAAAGACACAAAAAGCAAAGAAACTCTTCAGGAACTTATCGATACCAAAGATTTCGTAGCCCATATCTCTGTAGACTGCACCATATTCGGTTTTCACAATAATATCCTGAAAGTGCTCCTTTTAAAGTATCACGATCTGGATCTGTGGTCACTTCCGGGTGGTTTTGTTTTTAATGATGAAGACCTTCGTGAGGCTGCAGCCAGGGTTTTGTATGAAAGAACCCATCTTAAAGATCTGTTTTTAAAACAGTTTCACACATTTGGAAGAATTGACCGCACAGAAAATAACGTTCACCAGATCCTTCTTAAAAACAAAGGTATAGAGGTTCCCAAAGATCACTGGATTTTTCAGAGATTTATAACGGTAGGCTATTGCAGCCTTATCGATTTTTCAATAGCGGATACTTTCCCTGATGCTTTCAATGAAAGCTGTGAATGGTTCGAAGTAAGCAAGCTGCCCAAGATGGCTTTTGATCATGACAGGATCATAGAAACCGGCCTCGAATACCTCAGAATGAATATCAACACTGAAGTGGCAGCCAGCAATCTGCTCCCTGAAAAATTCACAATGAAAGATCTTCAGGCTTTATATGAAACTATTTTAGGCCAGAAATTCAGAAGGAATAACTTTCAGCGAAAAATTTTAAGCCTGAATATTCTGGACAGGCTGGAGAAGTTTTACGACGGCTCAGCCAATAAGGCCCCATATTTGTATAAATTTAAAACCAAGGTTCACAACTCTACCAATCAGTATCCTATATCCAATGATGAGGAGTCTTAAAAATACCTGATTTATTTTATAAACAAAGAAAAACAGCATTATCTGCCTGAAAACCAATATCTACATAAGTTTTCAAAAAAATTTTCAGAACACCACGAAAAATGTTACTTTTAACAAAATCAAAAAATCATGTCATATTATCCTCTTACAAGCATTCCTGACTATTATGGAATTGATGCTTTACTTACCGAAGAACACAAACTGATCCGCCAATCTGTAAGAGACTGGGTTGAAAGTTTTGTAATGCCGCAGATTGATCAGGCAGCTCAAAACCATACAGATCTTCCCGGTCTTATGAGAGAGCTGGGGAAAATCGGAGCATTGGGTCCATATATCCCGGTTGAATACGGAGGTTCAGGATTAGACCAGATCTCATATGGTTTGATCATGCAGGAGCTGGAAAGAGGAGATTCTGCAGTACGTTCCGCGGCTTCAGTACAGAGCTCTCTGGTGATGTTCCCAATTAATGAGTTCGGTTCTGAAGAACAGAAGAAGAAATATCTTCCAAAGCTTGCTGCCGGAGAAATGATAGGATCTTTTGGATTGACAGAGCCTAACCACGGCTCTGATCCGAGCTCCATGGAAACCTATTTTAAAGATATGGGAGACCACTATCTTCTGAATGGAGCTAAAATGTGGATCACCAACTCCCCTCTTTGCGATATCGCTGTAGTATGGGCAAAGAATGAGGAAGGAAAAGTGCAGGGATTGATCGTTGAAAGAGGAATGGAAGGATTCACCACTCCGGAAACTCACAATAAATGGAGCTTAAGAGCTTCCAAAACAGGAGAACTGGTATTCAATGACGTGAAAGTTCCGAAAGAGAACTTACTGCCGGGCGTAACCGGATTGAAAGGTCCCCTTTCCTGTCTGAATTCTGCAAGATATGGAATCTCCTGGGGAGTGATTGGCGCTGCTATTGACTGTTACTGCACTGCTGTTCAGTATTCTAAAGAGAGAAGACAGTTTGGTAAGCCTATCGGTTCTTATCAGCTTCAACAAAAAAAATTAGCTGAATTCTTAACAGAGATCACAAAAGCTCAGTTATTATGTCTTCAGCTTGGAAACCTTAAAAACGAACATAAAGCAACTCCTGCCCAAATCTCAATGGCTAAGCGTAATAATGTGAAAATGGCTATTGACATTGCCAGAGAATCAAGACAAATCCTAGGAGGTATGGGAATCATGGGAGAATTCCCGATGATGAGACACGCTGCCAATCTGGAGTCGGTAATCACCTATGAAGGAACTCATGATGTTCATTTGTTAATCACCGGTTTAGATATTACAGGAATTAACGCCTTTTAACTCAAGACAAAGCATATTAAAAAATATTAAAAGAGCCTGATCCGTAGATCAGGCTCTTTATTTTACTCACATTCCGGAGAATTGATATTCATTGAATAGTTATTGATGTCTCAATATTTTTATTAATTTATCAAAGTTATTACTTTAATACCAACAAAAATACATCAATATGAGAAAAATCACAACTTTTTTATTAGGACTTGCGGCTCCATTCTATTTTGCCCAGCAGGCAGGAGATCTGGTAAGTGCCGAACAGAAACTGGATTTAACACCACAGGGAGTTATCAATTTTATCGCCAACAATCTTGGAGAGCAGAATGCTCCTGACTTTGTAAGCTATCTCAATAGTTTCAATGTCGGTTTAAAGGGGTACAAAATTACCTACTACACTAAAAATGAGAAAAATGTTCTTGTAAAGGCTACCGGACTTCTCATGTATCCTAATGTTGGGTTTAAGCTGTCAACAGTAGTGTCTGATCACGGGACCACAGACAGCAGGCATAATGTTCCTTCCAATTTCAAAGGTGCGTTGACTGCAGGATTCGTGGTTGAACTTTCCTATGTACTGAATGGCTATATTTTAATGGCTCCTGATTATGTAGGAATGGGGACAGGAGAAGGAACCCACCCTTATGTAGACTATGCCACAGAAGCGGGAGCCACCATAGATTTCATCACAGCGGCGAATAAAGTACTGTCACAGCTGAATGTTAAACGTTATGATGAATACTTTTTAGCCGGTTATTCCCAGGGCGCTCATGCCGCCATGTCCACTTTAAAAAGATTAAGCATCTCAAATCCCAATAATATCAGGTTTAAATATGCTTATATGGGAGATGGACCTTATGATATGTCAGGGACAACCTTACAGAAAGGTGTTTTAGAAAAAGATATTTACCCGTTTAGCTCATTTTTAGCAAATGTTCTTCACAGCTGTAATAATGCCGGATATCAAACATATACTAATGATATTTCAGAAGTTATATCTGCAGAATATCTGGACAAATACAATTATCATGTTGTTCAGGACAACGGAGGGTTATTGTGGGGGCCTGTAATATGGCGAAAACTTTTTACAAATACCTTTATCAATGAAGTGACTAATAATCAAAATCATAAATTCAGACAATGTCTAAAACCGAAGGATGTATACGACTGGTACAATAAAACACCGATGACATTGGGACATTCTACAGTAGACCTGGCCATTCCGCCGGAGAATACTTCTAAAACAATTGATGTTCAAAGGGGGTATTATCCGTGGTGGGATCTGAACAAATACAAACTGGATTCTTTTTACTGGGGACCATTAGGCCATGTGGGTGGAATTGTACCTTTTACATTAGCCTCCAATGCAAAGTTTAATACATTGAGAAGCGGAGGACTTCTTAATCAATGGGCGATAGCAGGATCTGTTTTTGGTAAGCAGTCAGCAGCAACTCCCCCATCAGAAGTACCTTTACTTTCTTCCCAGATAAAACCGGAGTTGGGCAATATGCAGCTGATTGAAATTACCGATTTCAATAAAGAAAAAACGACAGCCAGATCAGCCAACGAACGCAGCTTATCCTCTTTAAAAGACGGAGTTTATCTTTTAAAAGTGTCGGAAAATAACGAAAACAAAATGCTTCCGTACATTAAAACAACGCCTGAAGCGGTTTCAGAAAATGAAATCGTACAAGCTGAAAACAATGCCATCTTAAAGTTAAAAATAGATCAGGAAGAGCTTTCCGCCATACATATCTTTGATGAAAATAAAGCTCTGGTAAGAACCATTTCCAAAGAACAGTATCAGGAAAACGGAGGTATCAGCCTGCAGGATCTGGACAGCAGGAATTATACATTTGAAGTGGTCACTCCGTTTTATAATCTCCAGTTCAATAAGGTGATCTCTAATCAGACATCAGAAAGCACTGCAGAGATCTTCACCCAAAACAAGCAGATCAAAGTGAAGGCTCATCATGATATTAAAAATATCAGTATTTACAACATTTCAGGTGCTTTAGTTATTCAACAGGAAATTAATAATCCACAGTTTGAATCACGAAATTTAGAATCCGGGGTCTATGTGGTACAAATTACCCTTGGCAGTGGAAAAGTCATTAACAAAAAAGTAAAATTATAATCCCCAAGCTCATCTTCTATAATATCATTTCAGATTAATTTTTGGCACTTCAGCAATGGAGTGCTTTTTTGATATAAATGACTGTGCCAGCTAATAATTATTTTTCCAGATTGAGATACAGTAATTCATTTTTCATGTAATGAATCTGTTTAAACTTTTTATCTTATAAGAATCATAGCTATTTTTTGACTTGAAAAAACTTTTATTCTAAACACTTAAGTCCACTGAAGTTAGTTTAAAATGATACTGTATAAAAAGTTTAAATAAGAAGAAAATCAAAGATTTTCATAAAGCTCAGGTGTACTTATTGTGCAGAAAGCTTGTGACTTAAAAGCAACTTAAGTGTTTAATCTTTTTTTAGCTT
Organism: Chryseobacterium sp. UF-290; assembly: GCF_058245615.1. NCBI lineage: Bacteria > Pseudomonadati > Bacteroidota > Flavobacteriia > Flavobacteriales > Weeksellaceae > Chryseobacterium > Chryseobacterium sp. UF-290. The sequence continues at coordinate 64,613 of NZ_JBSICB010000006.1, read as the reverse complement.
TTTTGGTTTTCATTGGAAAAGTTTAAACAGCTTTAATATTTAATTGTTTTGCTACTAATGCACAAACAAAAAGGATTCGTGCATTAGTGGCATTTAAAATAACTCTAAAAAAACAAATCAAATACAAGATGGGAAATTAGCATTCAAAAATAACCACAACTTACTGTTTAACAGAATATTTCAAACTTTTAATTTGGTTTTTCAGGCAGGATATTTCAAAAACAAAGTAAATGATATTTATCAACTATTTTAAATTATTCTAAATAAAATTAGAAAACTTGTTTTAAGCCTCGTAATTTTGCCGGAAGAATAATGTGAGATGATCCATAATGATTCCCTGTCCTCTTTGAGGTTCCGATTTTTAATTTTCCTTTTTCTTTTTACAGCCATAGCAGCCCCATCACAGGATCGGTCTCTGATGATCACCTTCGATGTAAAAGATACCGGTTTGAATCCCGTGAAAAATGCTGATATCAAAATTTCTTCCGGAGAAAATAAATACTCTGCTTTCAGCAATGATAAAGGAATTGCTGTTATCATTATTGCTCCGGGAAAATACAAAGTGGACATCCGTAAGGATGGTAATCCTGGATATTCCAATACAATATCCATAACAAAGGATGAAACATTCACACTCATCCTTTCTGAGAAAATAAACAATATCGAAGAAGTTGTCATTACCGCTAAAGAAGGAAAAGGGCTTACATCTTCCTCCATCATCAGCCAGCGTGCCATGCAGCACTTACAGCCATCAAGCTTTTCAGATCTTATGGAGCTTCTGCCGGGTGGAAGATCATCGGATCCTGTACTGAATCAGGTCAACAGAATAAGCCTTCGGGAGACAGGCAGGCCCAGCAATGATTATAATACCTCTTCCATGGGTACTACATTCCTGGTTGACGGTGCTCCACTGAACTCCAATGCGAATCTTCAGTACACTTATGATTTTCTGGATAAAACCAGTAACGGATTGAAAAGAAGACTCAATCTGACAAGTGGTGTAGATATGCGGAGTATTTCAACAGACCAGATCGAACGGGTGGAAATCCTGCGTGGAATACCTTCTGTAAGGTATGGGAATCTGACTTCAGGAATTGTAAAGATCACCAATAAATCAGGATATACCAAATGGAAAGCAAGATTTAAAGCAGACGGTTACAGCAAGCTTTTTGCGATCAGTAAAGGTTTTGAAAATAAAGATAAAGACCTGAAGATCAATACAGGGCTGGATTACCTCAATGCAAAGGCCGATCCAAGAGACCGGTTTGAAAATTATAAAAGAATTACCGCAAACCTGGCCATAGTAAAAGAGAAAAGACATGACACCGGAACTTCCAGATGGCAGACCAACATGAGCTATACAGGTTCTCTGGACGGTTCAAAGTCTGACCCTGATATAGATCTGTCTGAGCTGAACTCTTATGAGGTTAACAATCATCTTTTGAGCCTTTCCAATCTGTTCACATATACGAAAAACAATCCGTCCTTTTACAGATCCACAGAAATACAGACCACTTTCAATCAGAGATTTGATAAAATAAAGCAGACTAAATTTATCCAGCTGGAAAACGCAACAGCTTTTCCTCTATCCACAACCGAAGGAGAATATGACGGCTATTATCCTGAGCCCAGATATATTTCAGATTATACGGCAGACGGAAAACCTCTTGATATATTTGTCAAAATGGTCAACAACTTCCGGATTGATTTTAAATCTGTTAAAAACGAGCTCAATGCAGGATTCGACTGGCAGATGAGCAAGAACTGGGGAAAAGGACAGCAATTCGACATCTACAGGCCAATTGACCCGAAAGCGACTTTCAGGCCCCGTGCATATCGTGATGTACCGGCTTATATCACATCTGCCTTATTCCTGGAGTCGATCAGTAAGCTAGATGCCGGAAATCATACATTGACCCTGGCATTGGGAGTAAGAGGAAATTCAATGATGAACCTGCCTTCTCATTTCAGGATGAACGGAAAGATCTATGCAGATCCCCGAGCCAATTTTCAATGGGAGTTTCCTTCATTTGACTGGATGAATAAAAAAGCTCAGCTGGCTTTCACATTGGGATACGGTAGACAAAGCCTGTTCCCGGATCTTAACCTGCTATATCCCGAGCTCATTTACAAAGATGTTCAGCAGCTGAATTATTTTCACAACAATCCGGATTACAGAAGGATCAATTATAAAACCATGATATACAATCCTCAAAATCCTGAGATAGAGCCTGCGGTAAATGAAAAGTTTGAAGCAAGGCTGGATTTCAGTGTGGGGGCACATCAGTTGTCAATCACGGTGTTTAAGGAAAATATGCGTAATGCTTTCCGCACTATGAATGAATATGCCGTGTATCAGTATAAAAAGTATGATATATCAGGTATTAATCATGATGCCATTACTTCCCCACCGGATATTAATACACTTCCGTATCAGACTATCAATGAAAATTTCATGTATGCCACACAGCGAAATGGCAGTAAAGTAGACAAAGAAGGGGTAGAGTTTCAATATTCATCCAACAGAATCCCCAGGATCAATACAAGATTTACCCTAAACGGAGCCTGGTTCCGTACAAAATATGGCAATAGCCTGCCGGTGTACAGAGGAAAAGATTTACTGATCAACGGAAAGCCTTATCCCTATCTCGGACTGTATGAAGGCATGGAGCCCAAATCCGTCAATGAAGTTCTGAATACCAATCTCATGATGGATACTTACATTCCTAAGCTGGATCTTGTGTTTTCTTCATCGTTTCAGTTTTCATGGTATTCTATGCGAAAGCTGCTTCCGATGAATGGGGTGCCAAGCCATTATGTGGACCAGAATGGTCATATTTTCCCTTTCGACCCTGATACAGCTCAGGGAACCATTCTTGAGAGCCTGATCATTGCTCAGAATGAAGATCTGTACAATGCAACCAGAAGACCGGTGGAAATGAACGTCAACCTGAAAGTGACCAAAAGCTTCAGAAATAAAGCTATTGTCGTTTCTATGTTTGCAAGCAGACTTTTCAGTTATTACGCTCCTTACAGGAACAATGGATTTACGATCAACAGAAAAGGAGCTTATGATCCTTATTTCGGAATGGAAATCAACTTCAATTTATAAACAATTTCAATTCAATAAAGTTATGTTAAAACATGTATTAAGAACACTATTAGTATTGTGTGCTGTAATCGGTATTACGTCATGCTCTTCGGACTCCAATGAAGCTCCGGAAGCACAGACCTCATTAAAGCTGGAACTTAAAGTGGTTCCGGAAAACATCCAGGTTCAAGAATATAAGCAGCTTACTGTAAGCTTTAAAGAGCTTAACACCGGATTTACGGTGACCAAAGAGCTTAAAAATACAAATATCTTACAGGTTGTCCTTCCTTCAGGAACCTATCACATTATTGCCGAAGGAAACATTGCCTACTCAGACAATTCCGGATCAATAGAAGCGAAAGTAGCCGGAGTACAAAACGGAATGGTGATCAATGGCAACGAGACAAGCAAAACCATAGATATGGCACTGAAAGCAGGTAGCGGAAGTGACCTTATTCTGGAAGAAGTTTTCTTTACCGGAACAAAAACTCCGCAAGGTGCCATGTATTTCGGGGATCAGTATTTTAAGATCACCAATAACACAGACCAGACCCTCTATGCTGATGGCATGCTGCTGATCCAGTCGAGCTTTATGACTAACGAAAAACAGGATTACAGCCCGAATATCATGGGAACTACCCTATCTGCCGGAGCGATTATAAGAATTCCGGGAACAGGAACTACGTATCCTGTGCATCCGGGAGAGTCTATTGTCATCGCTGAAGATGCCATCAATCATAAAGACTTCAATCCTTCATCCATTAACCTTTCTACAGCTAATTTCCAGATCTTCAAGGAAGATTCTGATGATATCGACAATCCTGCCGTTCCAAAAATGGTAAATGTTTTCGAAAAAATGGTGATCCATACGCAGGGATATTATGCCTATGCTCTGGCCCGTATACCACAGGGAATGACCAACGAGGCACTGATCGCCCAGAATTCATATACCTATACCTATAACCTTACTTTTGGAGGTGATGTTTATCCTATGGACGGTACCGCTGTAAAGATTCCGAATGAATGGATCATTGACGCTGTCAACTTAAGTGTGCAGGATTCTTACCAATGGCTGGTAACATCTCCTTCCCTGGATATGGGATGGACTTCTGTGGCTTCATTCGACGGAGATCAGAACCGTTTCGGAAAAGCCGTACGCAGAAAAGTCATAGGACAATCAATGGAAGGTAAAAATATTTTTAAGGATACCAACAACTCCACAGCAGATTTCGAACATGGTGTAAAACCATCTTTATTTAACTAAAATGAAATATTTTCTTTCCATATCCATCCTGTTTACCTCCTTGTTTGGAGCTGGCTTTCAGGCTCAGGTCAATGATACGATCATAGAAAAGATACATGAGGAATACAGCTATGAAAGACTGCTGAAAAACAGCATCAATGTAAATCCCGCCAGCCATATGGGCGCCAGAAAATACAATATCACCACTTTCAGCGTATTTACCGAAAGTTCTGATACTCCTAACCAGCTAAAGCAAAAAGGAACAGGAAAAAACCTTTGGGGAGCGGAAGCCCGCACCTTACAGATCCTTAATGACCAAACAACGGTTTGGGGCCATGCATCCTATACTCAGGGGAAAAGCAAGCAGGTGGTATGGAACGAAAATACGGATTATGATCTCATTTATCCTTACGTAGCAGCTGACAGCGTAGGTGGCGATATGAAATTTGAAAGCTATAGCTTTTCAGGAGGATATTCCAGAAAGCTCAACTCATATACTATTGGTATTACGGGAAGCTACAGGGCAACATTGAGCTACAGGGATGCAGATCCCCGGCCAAAGAACACAACAGCGGATTTTTCTCTAGCGCTGGGAGCCCATAAAACGATATTTCAGAAATTTAAGATCGGTGTTTATCTTGATGCGGAAAAATATACCCAGAAACATTATCTGAGCTTTGTAAGCAATCAGGGTTACCCTATGATCTATAACATGAGCGGACTGGGAAATTACAATGATCTTCTGTCCGGAAAGCTTCGCCAGACTTATTATGAAGGCTGGTCCTATGGTGGAGGAATACAGATCTTTGATGCTGACAACAGGAGCTGGTACCTGAATATTGGCCTGAAAAAGTTTAATATGGATAAGTTTCTGACAGAGTATTCTGATCTTAATGCTTCCAACATTGATGAACGGCAGTTCAATGTATCATTAGGGAAGTTTTTTGATGCCGGGAAAATAGTCTGGGGAATCTCTGCCGAGGGAAACAGCAGGGAAAGAAAAGGAACCGAAAATCTGTTTCTGAATGAAAATTCCAGAAACTATATACAGATAGGCAGTGCAGAAAAATACAGTCACAAAGTAAACAATGTTATTTTTAAAGGACTTTTGCAGACAGGTAATGAGGAGGTAAAATCTTCTTTGGTCCCATTCTTTGGATGGGCTCAGGAAAAGGAGAAATACAGCAGTCCGCTATCAAGAATAGAATTAGGTAAGCTCACCTATGGTGTAGATTATCAATGGATAAAAACTTTCACATCCAGCCAGGCCCTGTCTGTGTTGTTAGGACTTTCAGCAACGAATGTCTATCATAAAGATGCTCTTTTCAACAACTCAGGAAAGCCATCTGTCAATGCTATGCTTCAGGAAAATTACGCTTTTCAGTCCTCGGATTTCTGGCAGGCTAAACTTGACATTAAGTTTCATTTCAGCCTTCCTGTTGTAAAAAATGCTTTTGCAGGAGGTAAAATGATGTACAGCAATTTTAATAATGGCAGCAATGTATTATTTGCAGCTACTATAGGAAGTATTTTTTAAACCCATTATATGAAGTTTTCAGATCTTAAACTGGTTCTGTTTCTCGGAGGTGTTTCCATCTTCTGTATGCAGCATACCCTCAGACAATATCATGTAGATTACGGAGAGGTCGCTGAGCAATATAAAAAACCTTTACAATACTGGCCTAAGCCCTCTGTAGATGCGGAGGTTAAATGGAAAGAGTTTGAAGCTATAGAATGGGATTCCAACTATTATGAAACCCAGGAACTTCCGGAGGTCATACTTGGGAAAAAGCTGTTTTTTGACCCCAAACTGTCATCATCCAGCCAGATCTCCTGCAGCAGCTGTCATAATCCTGAATTGGGCTGGGCTGACGGCCAGGAAATAGCTTTAGGTAATGACCATTTACAGGGAAAAAGAAACACCCAGTCTCTTTTCAATATTGCAGAAAGGAAATCCTATTTCTGGGACGGAAGGGCCAAAACACTGGAAGAACAGCTGAAAGGACCGATATCCGCTCATAATGAAATGAATATGAAACCGGAGAAGCTTGCCGGAAAGCTGTCAAAGTTTAAAGAGTACAGACAGCTTTTTAAAGAGGCATATCAATCCGATAAGATTACATTTGATAAGATTGCCAGAGCTCTTGCCACTTTCCAGAAAACGATCAGAAGCCAGCCCAGCAAACTGGACAAGTTTATCCAATGGAGATTACAAGGCGATGAGCGATAAAGAGATCTATGGCATGCACCTGTTCCGTACAAAGGCGAGATGCATGAACTGTCACTACGGAAAATACCTGACCGATGAATCTTTTCATAATATAGGTCTTACCTACTATAAGCGTGAATATGAAGATCTTGGCCTGTATCATGTTACCGGAAGATCCGAAGATGTGGGAAAATTCAAAACCCCTTCCCTTAGAGATCTTGATTACACCGCTCCATGGATGCATAACGGGCTGATGGATGATATGCATGGGATTGTCAGTCTTTACAACAGCGGAATGCAGATGATCAACCCTACTGCTGAAGAAAAAAAAGCAGACCCTGACTTCCCTGTCACCGATCACCTGATGAAGCCATTACAGCTTAATGAGCAGGAAACAGATGCCATTGTTGCTTTTCTAAAAAGCATGTCCGGAAGCTATTATAAAATGCCCCGTCCGGAAATACCAAGAAAATAGAATATATTTTAAATAATTGATAACTAAAACCCTAAAACACCTTATTTAAACTAACCATTTAAAAAGGTGTTTTTTATTTATCCTTAAAACTTAAAGCCGATACTGAAATAGATTCTTGAAAAATCCAGCTGGTTGTTTCTGGAAATATTAAGGCTGATCGGACCTAGAAGAGATTCATAGCCCAGATTCACTCCATACCCAAACATACCAAAACTGTCATTAAACGGAGAGTACTCTTCACTGACCTTTCCATAGCTGAACGAAGGAGTAAGATAGAGTCTTTTCATGATTCTGTACTGTAATGATATTCCCGCTTTGGCTACAGAGGTCATGGGAAGTTCTTTTTGCCTTAAACCGTTGAATTCAGGACTTAACAGGTCATAATTGTACTCACTTCCCCCCAGATTATATTTTTGATTGAGAAAAAGATAGGGAACCTGATCTTCCCTTTTGGCACCAAAACTGGTTCCCAGAAACACATTGACCTTTGCTGTCAGCCTTCTCGTAACAGGATAGGCAAAATTTTCATTTAAAGTAAAAGAGACCAGATTTTCAGGCTGATAATAATAAGGTTCCTTAGGATTTAATATGGGATAAAGCAGAGGTTGTACCGTATTCAGATCATACAGCTCATACCGGTCTCCATAATAGAATCTTGTGCTTACCTGAAAGTGATTTCCTTTTGTTGAAAAATATTTTTTGTTGAGATTGTTCTGTTCGAATTTCAAAAAGGTATTGAAATTACTGTGGTTATAAAGTTTTTTGCTGTAGTTATCTATTTTGGCCTGGTCTACCTTATCCAGCAAGCTGTACATTCTTTCTGTACTGAATTCAGTTCCCACGGAAATGAAAGCATTAGGACTGATGTTATAGTTCAGAGCAATTTTTGCTGTTATATTTCTGTACATATGGTTGGGAAAATTGTCACTTCCCCCTTCACTGCCTACCCCATACAATCTGAAATTAAGATCATTACTTTTAAGATGGATCATTTTAGCCTCCAAATCCATCCATAAGCGCTCTCCCCTGTCTAAGAACTGCTGATAGGCCAGTCTGGCCTTAAAACGTTCTGAAACATCAACAGTCGCCAGAAATCTTGACCTGTTCAAAAGAATATTTCTATAGGTATAGTTCACAATAATCCCTACAGACTGCTCAGTATCATAGTGCAAGGCAAGTTTAAAAGCTCCTTTTTTAGCCTTTTTCACGAAAATATTCATGGTAAGACCGTCTCCGGTATTGGTGTAAGTATAATAGACCTTTACGTACTGGCGCATTCCAAAAACCCGGTCTATCGCTTCATTAACGGTTTTTACATCATAGTACTTTCCTTCGGTCAGTCCCATTTGTTTCTTAATGACCTCGATTTCCACAGCATCTGTCAGAGGAGTGCCATCCTCTTCACTGAAAGTAAATTTTGTCGTAGGCAGCTTTACTTCCTCTATCATTGTATGCTCATACTTTATCCCCAGCCTCCTCTGGGTTTCTGCAAGCGCTACAAATTCAGGGAGGTGCTTTTTGGCCTCTATTTCTCCAATTCTGATAATCTTCCTGTATCTGGCAAAATCTTTTGTGGTAATATCTCCTAACGGGTCTACAAAGTCTACCAGGATATCAGACAGTTCTTTCTGGTGTTTGAAATCTTCCACAGAACGGATGGCATGCGTCTGATAGATCATTTTCATCGGATTCTCGATTTCTTTTTTGGTAAAAAGCCTGAAGCCGGTATATCCTCCAATGACAAAATCAGCACCCATTTCACGGACCTCGTTCGCAGGGTAATTGCGATCCAATCCACCGTCTACCAGGAGCTTTCCATCAATATAAACCGGGGCAAAAGCAGCAGGGATAGCCAACGTAGAGCGGATAGCCAGCGGCAAAGATCCTTTTTTCTGCATCACCAGCCCTCCATTTTCAATATCTGAGGAAGTGAGTTCTACGGGAATCCTCAGTTTGCTGAAATCATTGATATGTTTGGCATTGAACGTAAGGGTATTAAGGACCTCTCCCATATACTGTCCTTCAATATACGAGCTGGGAAGCGTCGGAATTCCTTTTACAACAGGAAATTCGAGAATATACTTGTCATATTCATCTTTTTCGCTGATATTGACCTTACTGTAAGGAATTTTGTTGCTGAGAATTCTGTTCCAGTCTACTTTATAGACCGTTTGCTTCAGCTGATCAGCATTGTAGCCCATTGCATACAGACCACCCAGAATTCCTCCCATACTGGTTCCGGTAATATAATCCACCTTGATCCCAAGGGAGTCAATCATCTTCAAAATACCGATATGGGCAAATCCTTTCGCACCGCCACCACTGAGTGCCAGTCCAAATTTAGTATCTTTGGTTACATTTTGAAGAGCAAGGTCCAGAGAATCATTCTTTTGCTGAGATTTGATAATCAGAGAGAAAACGATCGCTAAAAATATCAGGCTTTTTTTCATGTGTGCTCCGTGATTTGTGCAGTATAGACTTAAAAAGTTTTACTTAAGGAGTAAAGATACACAAAAAATATGGGCTGAGCCAACGTTTTTCAGGAGTTAGTGAATAGATTTTAAGCTAAAAAAACAACCCTTAAAATATTGGTTATCAACAAAAAAAATAAGCAATAATTCCCCATTAAATATTTTTAATATGCTTTCACTGTCTCCACAAAATTAATATCCGGATTCAGAATTTCCAGGATAAGGCTTTTGACCGATTTCATGGCATCATCTATATTTCCTTTATCAAACTGTAAAGAAACCATTCCTTTTTTGGCATCAGCAAAGCTCCAGATCCCTGTTTCTATCGGGAATCCCCAGAACTCGGGAAGATGCTGTACTACATAGTGGTAGATACAGAGCTGAAGCGCCTGCTTTCTGTCACTGTTATGGAAATACTTCTCTATATTCTCGTCATCGATCTTCACGCTGAGATTTTTGATCTTTGCCGTCTTATAGTCAATAATTCTCAGGGTTCCGTTCAACCTGTCAATCCTGTCAATAAATCCGAAGAAGGAAATCTTATCATTTCCGTCAAGATAGAATTCCACATTTTCAAACCTTCTTTCAATATCCACGATCTCTAATTTGTTTCCCTGCCGTATCAGCTCAAGGTCGTGGTTTAGAATATTTTCGATCACCTTTCTGGCAATGGCTTTATGGATGTAGTTCATCCCTTTCTCATAGAATTCAGGCTGATGTTTAAGCTTCTCAATCGCTATATTTATATATTGATCAATTCCTTTAATTGAAGCTTTTAAATCGCTTTCTTTTAAAATTTTACCTTTAAGAATTTCATAAACTTCTTGAAGTGAATAATGAACCAGGTTTCCATAATTTTTCACCGATAGCTCCTCTTCAATTTCATCCGTTTCCGAGGTATTCAGAATCTTGGATAAGTAAAAATCTATCGGATTATAAAGGTAACTTGTGAGGTGGGAAGCAGATACTTTTTCTTTCCATTTCTGAAGACGTTCCTGCACGATCCTGGTCTTTGAAATTTCTATGGGCTTGGTCATAATCGGCTCGGAAGAATTCTCAATGATCAAATGCTCGATCTGGTGTGAGCTCTCCATTTCGATCTGGGTGACAAACCTGCTTTTCTCTCCGGTATTAACTCCTGAGCTCAATGCGTTATACAGCAAATGTACATTTTTTGCATCCTGGATCAGCCTGTAAAAATGATAGGCATAGATGCTGTCATTTTCAAGAAAGGTATGAAGATCAAAGAACCTTCGGATATCAAAAGGAATATAGGTATTTTGTGAATTTCCGAGCGGTAGTTTCCCTTCATTCACAGAAAGCATGATAACGTTCTCAAAATTCAGGAGACGCGTTTCCAGCAGTCCCATGATCTGTAGTCCCCGCAAAGGTTCTCCCTGAAAATCTATACTCTCGGAATTAATATGCTGGTTGATCAGAATTTCAAGCGTTTCCATCCTGATCTCAATATGGTAAGGGGTCAGCTGATTTTTGATGATCCTGAAGGCATTTTCAAAATGAGAGACATTCTCGTACTGGATATCATCTATTTCAAGCCATTTTACCTGCTGGCAGAACGATATAAGCATGTCCAGATAAGCATAGGTGCTGACTGCCTTCTGAAGGAGGCTGAAATAAGAAAGTCCGCTTAAAAGCTCATGCAAAAGCTTTCCGGAAATATAAACAATATTCCTTTCTTCTACTTTTGCTTTAAAATCATTGATGATCTGCTCATCTTCCGCCGACTTAGGCAGTTCTTCCAGAATAGGAAAAATATCACGGTAGTAATATGAGGATTTATTTTTTTCCAGCTGTTTCTGTAGATAAAAAAGTCTTTTTACAGCATTGGAAAAGGATAAATTCTTCAACGGAAATCCCATGGTAATATTCAGGTTTTCAACGTCATGCATTACATCCAGGCTCGCCGGAAGAAGATTTTCATCCAACAATACTACAGCCGTGTTGGAATAGGTTTTATTATCGATTTCTTTAAAGATCTCCGGTAGAACTTTGGTTTGCGTTACATTTCCGGAAACTTCATATACTTTGATCTTCTTAGGTTGGTTAAAATCATCCTCGATCCACCGGAAAGCCCGGTTATCATCAAATTCTTTCCAGGTTTTATGGTTTCTGAGGAATTTCCCGGCCTCCTGCTTCTCATCATCAAAATAGTAACGGTCTGCCTGAAAAAAGCATTGGGCTTTATTCCATTGCAAAAGGCTTCTCACCAGCTTTTCCTCAACGGGCGTAAAAGCATTGAAACCGCAGAAAACAAATTGTTCTGAAGTATTTTTAGCAAAGTCACTGATCTTAGCCTTGGCAGTCTCATGGATCATTCCTGAGGTCGCCCAGTTCCTTTCCTGTAACCTCTGTTTTAATTCCGGGAGAAAAACGTTCATATTCTGCCAGAAATTAAGGAATTTCTTTCTCGGGACATCATCGTCCTCTCCAAGGTTCTGGGCCCATTCTTTGATCCTTTCCTCATCGAACATATACTGCAGAACCGCCTGATCACTGTCTGAAAACTTCAGAATATCATCCCAATCCTTCTGCAAGGTCGGAAACCACTTCAGAAAATCCGAAAAATCATCTTTAGGAAGAAGGTTCAGGCTCCGGTAAACATCAAATGAGAAAAGCCAGAGTGGAATTCCCTGGATAGGCTGTTTATCCGCAATTTTATTAATAAGTTCCTCTACGGTCAGAAAATCGGGTAGAAATCCCGAATAATTATTTTCTTCAAGGATCTGCCTGATAAACACAATGGGACGTTTCCCGGGCAGGATGATGTTGAACGCAGATAGATCCGGGTTTTGCGCCAACAGCTCATGAATGATCTTATTGAGGAATTTCAAGGGGATTGATAGCTTTTTAGGTTTTCTAGTTCTTCAGAAATAACAGCATTATACTCTGCCTGTTTTTCTTTGCTCATCCCATGACGGGTATCTTTGTCATAGGAGATCTGAAAGTTTTTATATTCTTTGGATATCCCATTATAAATGGTTTTAAAATATTTATCATAGTCACCTGAGGTTTTGATCTTTTCTGTAACTGCCTTTCTGAATTTCCTTACAAACAGCTCTGCAATGTCAAAGTGCTTCTGCTCGTGCAACAGGATATAATCATTGATTTTTGTCACATCCTTCCAGGATTTATCTTCATTGAATATTGCTTTGATCTGAATGGCAGCAGGTGACTTCGGATTGCCGGATGTCACCACAGAAAATTCCCAGCCGCAGTTTGTATATGCTGCAACATCCGGATTGCCCTTTCTGCTGATGGGACTCTTAAAATTATCCCACGTCAGTTTTTGCCCTTCCTGCCAGAAGATCTTCTGCCCGAATATCCAATCAACAGCAAGTAAACAAAACACCAGGGCCAGCTTCATTATTCCACCACAATTGTTTTGGTGATCCAGTTATCACCGCCGTTCCAGAATTTAAAAGTATAGGTTCCTTTTTTCTGTGGGCTGAAATTGATCTGGTTGGTTCCTGAATAATTTCCCTCGGCACAAGGTCCGTTGGTTCTGTATTTATAAGCTGTCACCGTTCTTTCAAGATTATTGCTGTAGATATAGTCATACCCGTAAAAACCTTCACATTGAGACGGATAGGTGGAATAGGTCTTTATACTTTGTATCGCATAAACATCCATCGTATCACTTACGATCTTTACGCTGTCTATTTTGATCTTGTCAATAGATTCAATAGTCTCGTAATCATTGTCATCATTACATGACACCATAAGCAGGCCACACAATAACGCTGAAAACCCAAGATTTAAAAGATTTTTCATAACCTTTAGTTTTGTGATCATTAATAAATATTTAGCAAAAATTATTCCTTAATCCTATCAGATCAGGAATTAAAATTACCTTTTGATACATATACTACTTTTTTAGTATCAAAGAACTCTTCATCAAAATAGTTTTTAAGGTTGAAAATTTCGCATTTAATTCCGGCAAGCTCTTCAGCAAGATCTCCGCCTTTCAAATATAAAATTCCGTTATGTTTAGGATTAAACTGTTCTTTTTCAAATTTTCCTTTCAGCCATCTTAAAAATTCAGGCATCTGAGTTACCGCTCTGCTGACTACGAAATGGAACCTTTCTTTTAATTTTTCTGCTCTTCCGTGGACAGCCGTTACATTTTTCAACCCTACTCCTTCTGCTACAGCCTTTACCACAGTGATCTTCTTACCGATAGAATCGATTAACGTAAACTCAGTTTCAGGAAATAGAATAGCTAAAGGAATCCCGGGAAAACCTCCGCCGGTTCCAATATCCAATACTTTAGTTCCCGGAGCAAACTCCATCACTTTCGCAATTCCCAAAGAATGCAGAATATGCTTTTCATACAGCGATTCCATATCTTTTCTGGAAATTACATTGATCTTTTCATTCCATTCATTGTACAAAGCTTCCAGTTTTGCAAACTGTTCTAACTGTGTTTCTGTAAGACCCGGAAAGTATTTTAATAGTAACGATGTAGACATGTGAATTATTATAGTCAGCAAAAATAAGTTTTTATTCGCTTTGTTCAAATTTTAACGGCAGTTATATTCAAAAATAAGACCGTCCCTTACTCCTGTTTCTGACTATTTTTTTCAATAGGATTATTCGTTTTCATAAGACTTTTAACATTTTCATGGGGTAAGTTTTTGCTAAAATAGGGTTAAAATTGCTTCAATAAGCCAAAGAAAATATTATTATTTCCAAATATTGTGATACGATCAAAACCTGATAAAAATCTTTAAACTGAAGTCATTTTTATATCTCCCAGAAACCGTTTTTATTATATATTTGTTAAAATTCAAAAAAATACATGGATAAACTTTCAGATAGAGTAAAAAGATTAGGATACTCACAGACTTTTGTAATGTCTAACAAAGCCAGAGAAATGAAAGCCAGCGGAATAGACGTGATCAGCTTAACTCTGGGAGAACCGGATTTCGATGTCCCTGACAATATCAAGCAGGCCGCTTTCGATGCCATCAACCAAAACTACAGCCACTACTCTCCTGTTCCAGGATTTATGGAACTGCGTGAGGCTATTGCCCATAAATTAAAAAGAGACAATAATTTAGAATACAAACCGGCTCAGATCTGCGTTTCCAATGGTGCCAAGCAGGCTATTCTGAATGTGCTGGCAGCCATCATCAACGATGGGGATGAAGTTTTGCTTCCGGCTCCTTACTGGGTAAGCTATGATGAAATGGTAAAAATGATGGGGGGAAACTCTGTAATACTTCCTACCTCTTATGTAACGGATTTTAAAGTTACGGCAGAACAGCTGGAAGAAGCCATTACAGATAAGACCAAAGCGATACTTTTCAGCTCACCATGCAATCCATCCGGAGGATATTACACATACGATGAATTAAAATCTATCGCTAAAGTAGTTGCGAAATACCCGCATGTAACGATCATTTCAGATGAGATCTACGAATTTATCAATTATGAAACAAAAACAACTTCTATCGCACAGTTTCCGGAGGTATATGAGCAGACTGCCGTGATCAACGGAATGTCAAAAGCCTTTGCTATGACCGGATGGAGAATCGGATATTCCGCCTGTCCTGAATGGCTGGCAAAAGCGTGCGAAAAAGTACAGGGACAGATGACCAGCGGAGCCAATACGGTGGCTCAGAGAGCATCCATCACCGCTTTAAAGACAGATCCTTCCGAATACAGGTATATGATTGATGCTTTCAAAAAGAGAAGGGATCTTGTGTATGAATTGATCAAAGAAATTCCCGGATTCAAGGTGTTGCTTCCTAAAGCCGCCTTCTACTTCTTCCCGGATATTTCTTATTATATCGGAAAAACATTGAACGGAACAGAAATTAAAAACTCTGACGACTTTGCGATGTTCCTTTTAGAAAATGCTCGTGTAGGATGTGTAGGAGGATATTCTTTCGGAAGCCCGGAATGTATCAGATTCTCTTATGCAGCTTCTGAAGAAGATCTGAGAGAGGCCATGAAACGGATTAAAGAATTATTGGAACAATTCAGCTAAAAATAAAAAATAAAACACAACACCTACAACAATGAATTTGTTTAAAAAACTAACGATCGTCACAAGCATTGCCGCCGCAAGTTTTGCAGGTTATGCTTACGGACAGGATTTCCAATGGAAAGAAGCTACTTCTAACGGTTATAAATACAAATATGTAACCAATGATCCTACTTCAGCAAGATATTATACCTTAAAAAACGGCTTAACAGTCATTTTAAGTCCTACAAATAAGGATCCGAGAATTCAGACGTATATCGCAACAAAAGCAGGAAGCAAAACCGATCCTGCGGACCATACAGGTCTTGCCCACTACCTGGAGCATATGCTTTTCAAAGGGACCAACCAATTCGGTTCCAAAGACTGGGCAAAAGAAAAGCCTCTTCTGGATCAGATCGATGCTCTTTATGAGAAATACAACCAGACTAAGGACGAAGCTAAAAGAAAGGAGATCTACAAAGAAATTGACAGGATTTCCGGAGAGGCTGCCAAGTATGCGATCGCTAATGAGTATGACAAAATGATGGCCGGCATGGGGGCTGACGGAACCAACGCCTTCACCTCTTTTGAACAAACGGTATATACGGAAGACGTTCCTGCCAATGTGATCGATAAATTCCTTGCCGTACAATCAGAAAGATTCAGAGAGCCTGTTCTGAGACTTTTCCATACAGAGCTTGAGGCAGTATACGAAGAGAAAAACAGAAGCCTTGATGATGACGGAGATAAGGTTTTTGATACCATGTTCGCCAACCTCTTCCCTAACAACAATTATGGAAAGCAAACGACCATCGGAACAATCGAGCACCTGAAGAACCCTTCTCTGCATGCTATCAGAGAATATTTCAACAATTATTATGTTCCCAACAATATGGGGATCATTATGTCAGGGGATTTCAATCCGGATGAAGTGATTGCAAAGATTGATAAAGCTTTCTCTTATATGAAGTCGAAACCCGTTCCTGAATATAAAGTGGGACAGGAAAAACCCATCACCTCTCCTGTGATCAAGGAAGTTGTAGGTCCTAATCCTGAAAGCGTAATGCTCGGCTTCAGATTTCCGGGAGCATCAACGAGAGACGCCAGGTTATTAAATCTTGTAGGAAGCATGCTTACCAACGGACAGGCTGGATTGATTGATCTTGACCTGGTAAAAAAACAGAAATTATTAGGAGCGGGAGCTTTCCCTTATGCTTTAAAAGACTACTCTGTATTGCTTCTGCAAGGAAGGCCAACGGAAGGACAGTCTCTGGATGAAGTGAAAAACCTTCTTCTTCAGGAAATAGACAAACTGAGAAAAGGGGAATTTTCTGATGACCTGATCCAGTCTATTGTCAACAATGAAAAGAAAAGCATCATTCAGAAGGATGAAAAATATTCGTCAAGAGCCAGTATCCTGATGGATGAATTCACTTCAGAGGTCGATCATAAAGTAATGCTGGAATATGTAGATGAAATTTCCAGGCTTACGAAAAAGGATATCATGGATTTTGCAACCCGATATCTTCAAAGCAACAATTATGTAGCGGTTTACAAGAAAAAAGGTGAAGACAAGAGCATTGTGAAAGTAGACAAACCTACCATCACTCCTGTGTCCGTCAACAGAGAAGACCAGTCTCCTTTCCTTAAAAAGATCGATGAAATGCCTGAAAATGCGATTGCTCCGGTCTGGTTAAATTACGACAAGGACATTGCTAAAAACAAGCTGGGAGAAGTGGAAGTTCTTTCTGTAAAAAATACAGACAACGCCCTTTTCAGAATGTATTATCATTTTGATTCAGGAAAATGGAACAATAAGATCCTTCCCCTGGCCGCAGAATATCTTCAGTATCTCGGAACTAAGAACAAGTCCTCCGAAGCGATCAGCAAAGAATTCTACAAACTTGCTTCAAGCTTCAATGTGAGTGCAGGGAATGAAGAGACCTACGTATCTTTAGAGGGATTAAATGAGAACTTTGATAAGACCATTACTTTATTTGAAGACCTGATCAAAAACTGCCAGGCGGACCAGGCTGCACTGGATGCTTACAAAGCAAGACTGAAAAAAGCCAGAGCCAATGCAAAGCAGAACAAAGGCATCATTATGGCAGGACTCAGAAGCTACGCCCAATATGGAGCGCAGAATCCTTTCAATAATGTTTTAAGCGATGCCGAGCTGGATGCGGTAAAGGCGGAAGACCTGATCAATGTTCTTCATGATCTGTTTAATTTTAAGCACAAAGTACTTTACTACGGTCCAAAATCAGGGAACGAAGTTGTGGCATCTTTAAAACCTGTTCACAAGCTTCCTGCAACCCTGAAAGAGCTTCCGAAAACAAAGACTTTCACTCAGATTCCTACAGATAAGAATAAAGTATTGTTTGCCCATTATGACATGGTACAGGCGGAGATCTTCTGGGTAAGAAACTCTGAACAGTACAATCCAGCCATTACCCCTACCGTAAGTTTATTCAACAATTACTTCGGAGGAGGAATGGGTTCCATCGTATTCCAGACGATCAGGGAGTCTAAAGCATTAGCCTATTCTACTTATTCCTATTTTGCGCTTCCGGGTAAGAAAACGGATAAAGATATGATCATGGCCTATGTAGGAACTCAGGCTGATAAATTCAATGAGTCTACTACAGCCATGAATGAGCTTCTGACCACCCTTCCAAAATCTGAACAGTTGTTCGAAACCGCGAAAAGTGGATTGAAAAAATCAATCGCTTCTGAAAGGATTACTCAGGACGGGATTATTTTCTCTTATCTGAAATCCCAAAAGCTCGGAAACAGTTTCGACATGAGAAAGAACGTCTATGAACAGGCTCCTAAGCTGTCTTTTGCAGACATCAACGCTTTTCATGATAAAGAAATGAAAAACAAGAATTACACCTATTGTCTGGTTGCTTCTCAAGATAAAGTAAATGAGGCCGATATGCAGAAATTAGGAGAGATAAAAAAACTCAGCTTAACCGAAATATTTGGTTACTAAAATAAGTAAAAAGGCCCTGGTTTCAGGGCTTTTTTGTAATAACACATCAAAAACAATTATAGATTTTATTTATCAATATTCATTTGACTGATAGACAAATCTTTCTATATTTGCATCAGAAATTTAAATATAAAAACAGAAAATTATGTCTTTAGTAGGAAAACAATTCCCAAATTTAACAATTGACGCAATGTCTGAAATGGGTGACGATCTTAGAATCAACATCCTTGAAGAAGCAAAAAACAACCAACAAAAAGTTCTTTTGTTCTGGTACCCTAAAGATTTTACTTTCGTATGCCCTACTGAGCTTCACGCTTTCCAGGAGGCTTTAGGTGAATTCGAAAAAAGAAACACTAAAGTGATCGGTGCTTCTTGTGATACCAACGAAGTGCACTTCGCATGGTTGAACACACCAAAAGATAACGGAGGTATCGAAGGAGTTACTTATCCACTTTTAGCTGATACTCACAGACAACTGGCCAACGCATTGGGAATCGTAGATCAGGATTTCGAATACGATGAAGAAGGAAATGAAATTTTCACAGGTTCTAACGTAACTTACAGAGCAACTTACCTTATCGACGAAACCGGAAAAATTTTCCACGAAGCGGTAAACGATATGCCTCTTGGAAGAAACGTAAAAGAATTTTTAAGACTGATCGATGCTTATACGCACGTTCAAAAGCACGGTGAAGTATGTCCGGCAAACTGGGAGGAAGGAAAAGAAGCAATGAAAGCTGACAGAACTTCTACTGCAGAATACTTAGCTAAGAACTAATACAATTTAACAATCTATTAATTTAACAATGTAACAATGCATCCTTGTAACAATAGAAATTCAGTAATTCTCCAATTGTTATATTGATACACTTTTTAAATTGTTACATTGTTAAATTTTAATTCTTAAAATTTAACACTCATGTATACAGAATTAACCGAAGATACATTACAAAATATTGTAAATGACAACGAAAAAGTAGTTGTACAATACGGTGCGACATGGTGCGGAAACTGCCGGATCATGAAGCCGAAATTTAAAAAATTAGCATCTGAAAACGAATCAATTCCATTTTTATATGTAGATGCTGAAAAGCTTCCTGAAAGCAGAAAATTAGCAAAAGTGGACAACTTACCTACTTTCGCCATCTTTAAAAACGGTGAATTGGTCAATCAGGTACAGTCTAACCAGGCTGAAAGTTTAATCAACCTTTTTAACGAATTATCATAATGAAACTACCGGTAATCAGACAATTTTATCAGAATCAGAATCCTGAAAATCTTGAAAAAACTTTAGAAGTTCTGGAAAGTTTCTGTGAATTCAGAGGAACAAGCGAAGAGGATCTCAATGTAGCAGGAGAACTGATCACAAATATTTGTGGCGCTTTAGAAGTTCATGCTAACGTACAGAGCGGAATGAGCGAAAAAGATGCGCTAAACTCTTTTGCACAGAAGGTGCTGGGGTCTATCGATAAATAATATCTTTCGGTTAGCCATAATCAAAAGATTGAAAAACACAAAATACAATACCTGAGGTTTTTCCTCATTCCTATATTTTTTCTATTCTTTAAGAATCTTTTCAACCGTAAAATATACTTCAGAAGACTTTAACCAGTCACATGAAGCTGAGATTTGCATGAAAAATTTTAAAGAATATCCAATTAAAATCCCGGTGAAATGTCATCAGGATTTTTTGGGTTCTTATGTTTTAGTAACAGATTTACCTATATCACATCTACGATTACAAACATCCTTCTGAGTGGGATTGACTTAAAAATGAAATCACAAAAAAACGTTTTTTAAACATCTTGGTATCCCTTAATAAGTTTACAAATTATACCGCATAAAAAGTTCACATAAAGATTTTCAAAAAACTTAAGTACAATTTTTATACGCAAAGCTTGTCACTTAAAAAGAGCTAAAATATTTAATCTTTTGTGGTAAAAAATTACTGTTCCCGATTGATTGATCTGCTCAATCCCCAAAATCTGCGAGAACTTTAATTAATTGCATTGGAAAAAACCATACTGCTTTTGCTAAAAATAAAAATCCCGATGAAAACATCACCGGGATCATACTTTATTGAATAGCCTTCATTTGAATTAGCTTCTTCTGCTCATCAAAATACTTAAAATATACCAGAACAAAAGCATAATAGAAGCAAAAAGCTGTAGCGCCGCTCCTACGTACTGATTGGTTCCAAACGCGTCTTTCAGTTTACTTGTCTGATATAAAATGGATGCTGAAGCAAGAATGACCATCCCGACTGAAAACCATAAGCCCAGGTTAAAACCAAATATCATTCCTCCAACGATCAGCCCGATCGCAATGAATCCACCGATTACGATAATATTCCTTAGGAAAGAAAAGTCTCTTTTTGAAGTAAAAGCAACAGCCGAAATACCTGCAAACATAGCAACCGTCAGAGTTGCAGCCTGAAAAATAACATTAGCACCGCCCGCCATATTGGTTGCAATAAACAGCAATGGCATAAAAATGATAGCTTCCAGTACAATATAAAAGCCTAATCCTAAATACTGAGTTGATTTGCTTTGTGAAAGCGACCATTTGGAAGCCAGAATAGAAGCCAGCCAGAAAACACCGATGATCAGTAACCAGGTATATCTCTGGCCAAACATCATGGCAATAATTTCCACCGGTACCGTCTTTAGTAAAATAGTCTCAATACCAATAAACGCAAGAATAGACAAAGCAACATGCAAATACGTCTTCCTGTAAAAATTCGCTTTTTCCACTTCTGAAGAATGAGCGACTAAAACATCTGTCATCATAGTTAATATTTTTTTTAATTAAATCGAAAATAAAATTTATTTGTCTTTTTTAGCCGGCATCACTCCAAGGATCTTTCCGTCATCTTCAAATACAGCACTCACCACTTCTTCTGTATCTCTGGAATATTTGTATTTGATATTAGGATGACTTGCACCATCCATGGTTATGTAATACCCTACTTTTAAAATTTCAAGTTTTTGATCCGGGTCAATACCGTCTTTAACCTTTTTAAGGACGTCTTCTGTAACAATCTCTTTAACTTTATCAGAAAGCAGTTCGTTGACCGTTTTCTGGTCGGAAGACTGCAGGGCGCTTAGAAATTTAAAAAAGTTATCATTATAGATATTGACCTTTTCTTTACTTATCGTAGCCGGCTGCTCCTTTTTCTGGTTGTTCTCAACCTTCAGGTCAACCACTTTCTGCGCAAACATTAACTGTCCGCCCACGATAGCAAGGCCCAGAAATATTTTTTTCATATGTTCCGTTTGTTATTAGGTGAAATAAGTGATGGAAGATACGAAAATCAGACCAGTTCTAAAAATTTCATCGTATCTACATTATCTGCATACGTATCAAGACCGGGATTCTGGGCTTCACCAAACGAAATTGAGTTCAATCCCAATGCATTTCCGGCTACAATACACTGAATATTTTCTTCGTTTTCAGCAATAAAGTTCTTCACATCATCCAGAGATTCATACCTGCTGAAGTTGATTACAGAAAGCGGACTGAACAGCTTATCATCTTCCTTCAGCATCACAAAATTATTATCCCAGAATTTTTCCTGGTTCAAAAGATATACAGCCCTGTTGTAGTCATAATTATTGGCATATTTATTATGATTGATAATATCCTGGAACCCAAGGAAGTTTTCAAACAGCCTGTCGATCAGAAAATCCTTCGGAATAAAAATTCTCGTTACATTTCTGCAGCCTAACCCGAAATACTGGAAAATATCTTTTGCTAAAAGCTGAAGCTCTTCATCTGTTTCATCTCCTTTCAAAACGGCAATTGAAGTTCTGTTCTTACGGATAATATTTAAATGATCTTTAAAATAATATTCTAAATATCTTGCCGTATTATTACTTCCCGTAGCGATCACCGCATCAAAATTCTCTAATTTTTCTACAAATTCAAACTGAACCTGTCCGTCAGAGAATTCATTCCATTTCTTTAATAAAAACGGGATCAGATATTTATCCTTTGACGACAGCTTAATTACAGGAATATGATTGCTTAAAACCACAGAAAGCACATCGTGAAAACCTACCATAGGGATATTTCCGGCTAAGATCAGTCCTACTCTCTTTGGAATCTTAGAGATCGAATAATTTCCAAGCCAGTTTCTGATATTCCCTTCGGTCAGAAGATCTGTCCATTGCTGTAAGGCAAATTTCTGATTATCAATGGTAAACCACGGATTCTCTATTTCGGATTTCTTTAATAATAATTCAATATTTACATCATCTTCATTGTGATCTTCCTGTTTTTTAGATAAAAACGTTTTTATATAGTCACTTAATTTAATAAGTCCTAAAACTTGATTTTCGATATTCATAATTACTTTAAAATTGGGGAATATTTTGTAATTTTGTGCAAATTTAAAAAAAATTAGCGATGGCTATTAAAATAACTGATGAATGCATTAATTGCGGGGCTTGCGAACCGGAATGCCCGAATAATGCAATATATGAAGGAGCCGTAGATTGGAAAGCTTCTGAAGGAACAGCTCTTCAAGGCACAGTAACATTACCTTCAGGACTTACTGTAGATGCCAATGCACCTCAGGAGCCTGTAAGTGATGATGTCTATTTCATTGTAACAGATAAATGTACAGAATGCAAAGGATTCCATGAAGAGCCACAATGTGCTGCTGTATGTCCGGTAGACTGCTGTGTGCCTGACGAAGATCATGTAGAATCAGAAGAAGCACTGCTTGATAAAAAAGCATTCTTACACGGCGAATAAAAAACTCCGTCTCATGATATTGAGACGGCTTTTTTTAACCCAAAACCCAGTAAACTTAACATATAAACCACAATAAAGCTAAAGGAATGAAAAAATTTCTGACAGCAACCAAAAAATAAAAATATGAACAAAAAGCACAACTTCAGCGCAGGACCATGTATTTTACCACAGGAGGTATTCGAAAAATCAGCACAGGCAATTCTGGATTTCAATGGTATCGGACTATCTCTTCTTGAAATTTCCCACAGAAGCAAGGATTTCGTTGCTGTAATGGACGAAGCACGTGCAATTGTAAAAAGACTGATGAATCTTGGTGATGATTATGAAGTTCTTTATTTAGGAGGCGGTGCCAGCATGCAGTTTGCAATGGTTCCTTACAACCTGATGAAGGTAGGCGGAAAAGCGGCTTACCTGGATACGGGAACATGGGCTGCTGGAGCCATTAAAGAAGCAAAAAAATTAGGAACTGTAGATGTAGTAGGCTCTTCAAAGGAAGAAAATTACTCTTTCATTCCTAAAGGTTATACTGTGGGAGCAGAATATGACTATTTCCACTGTACTTCCAATAACACGATCTATGGGACCCAGATGAAAAGCTTCCCTGAAGTTGATACCCTGATGGTATGTGACATGAGCTCCGATATTTTCTCCAGACAGCTGGATTTTTCTAAATTTGATCTGATCTATGCCGGGGCTCAGAAGAATATGGGACCTGCAGGAGTTACTTTAGTGGTGATCAGAAAAGAGATCCTTGGGAAGACAGGAAGAGAAAATATGCTGTCTATGCTGGACTACTCACAGCATATTTCTAAAGAATCCATGTACAATACTCCGCCGGTATTCCCGGTGTACGCCTCTCTGCTGACACTACAGCATCTTGAGAACAACGGAGGAATCGCGGCAGCGGAGCAGAGAAATGAAGCCAAAGCGAAGCTTTTATATGATGAGATTGACAGCAACCCTCTTTTCGAAACATTCTGTGTAAAAGAAGACCGCTCGTTAATGAACGTTTCTTTCAAGATCACAGATGAAAGCAAAAAAGAAGAATTCGACAACGCCTGGAAAGCAGCAGGCATCAGCGGACTGAACGGCCACAGAAGTTTAGGAGGCTACAGAGCCAGCTTATACAATGCCCTGCCGATTGAAAGCGTACAGGTTTTGGTGGATGTAATGAGATCTGTCAAATAATTTAAGGATTCAAAAATTCAAAGATTGAAAAATTAAAAAGCAGTTAATTTAAATTTATTAATTTGCGCCTCAGTTTTAAAATGTTGAAATATTTAAATTTTTCAATCTTTAAATCAAATAATACATGAAAGTTTTAGCAAACGATGGAATCTCAAAAGCAGGAGAGCTCGCTTTAAAAGAAGCCGGAATTGAAGTTCTGGACAATAGAGTGGCCCAGGATCACGTTATTAACTTTATCAACGATAATAATGTGGACGTTCTTCTCGTAAGAAGTGCAACGAAAGTGAGACAGGAGCTGATCGATGCATGCCCGGACCTTAAGATTATAGGAAGAGGGGGTATCGGAATGGATAATATTGATGTAGAATATGCAAAGAGCAAAGGGATCAAGGTCATCAATACCCCTACAGCATCTTCAAAATCAGTAGCAGAGCTGGTATTCGGACATTTCATTGCATTGGCAAGGTTCCTTCATGAATCGAACAGGCTGATGCCTTTGGAGGGAGAAACCCACTTCAATGCCATGAAAAAGTCATTCAGCAATGCGTATGAACTTTCAGGAAAAACATTAGGAGTGATCGGCTTTGGAAGCATTGGCCAGGAAGTCGTAAAAATAGGAATCGCTTTAGGAATGAAAGTACAGGTTCTGACAAGAAGTCCCAAAACAGAAGTTCTTACCCTGAATTTCTTCGACGGGCAGTCAGTCAACTTTGAAATCACTTCCACCAATGATATGGATGCGTTCCTCAAAGATGCGGATTTCATCAGTATCAATACTCCAAAAACGAATGAGTATATCATAGACACCCCTCAGTTTGAAAAGATGAAAGACGGTGTTTATATTGTCAATACTGCAAGAGGCGGTGTGATCAATGAAGTGACGCTGATCGATTTTATAGATTCAGGTAAAGTAGCCGGAGCGGCATTGGATGTTTTTGAAAATGAACCCAACCCGGAACTGCCTTTATTAATGAATCCTGCATTGTCCCTTTCCCCTCACGTAGGCGGAAATACGATAGATGCGCAAGAGAAAATCGGGATCGAACTTGCAGAACAAATTATTAAGCTACAAAAAGAAACTATAAGATAAATATGCCTGTTTTTAAACCTTTCCGTGGAATAAGACCTCATAGAGACATTGAGAGTACCTTCCCTACCCATCCACTGGATAATTTCACCCAGGAAGAGATCGCAGAGAAGGCTCAAGTTGAAAATACTTACATCAATATGATCAAACCATACGTTGTAAGTAAATCTAAAGATATTGACCGGAACCTGAGAAAGATCCGTTCTACCTTTGAAGAACTTCTGGAAGAAAAGAAATTGGTCCAGGACAATTCAGCCTACTATCTTTATGAGCAGATCTATCCCAACAAACAGATTTTCAGAGGGCTTCTCGGACTGGCAAGTATTGAAGATTTCTGGAATGGAAAAATAAAAAGACACGAAAGTACCATTCCTCAGAAAAAAGAAAAACTGGCTCATTACCTTGAAAAAGTAAACCTGCAGGCGGAACCTGTACTGCTTACCTATCCTGCCAACTCAAAAATCGAGTTGCTGATGAATCATGAGGAAAAAAATGTGCCGATCTTTAATCACGTAGATTCTATCGGAATCAGACATAAGATCTGGAGAATAGACAACCGTCTGAAGCTACAGCAGTTTAAAGAAGTGATCGATCAGATCGATTCATTTTATATTGCTGACGGACACCACAGGATCGGGTCTACCGCTCTGAATGCCAAACGTCACAAGGAAAAAAACAAAAGACATAACGGTACGGAACTTTACAACTTTGTATACAGCTTCATCGTTTCAAACCAATCGATTAAAATTCATGACTACAACAGAATTTTACACGATCTGAACGGGACCTCCAATGAAGATTTCCTGAAAGAGCTCGAGCAATATTTCCTTATTCATGAAAAAGGAGAGACACCGTACTACCCTTCTCAGAAATTCCATATCTCTATGTATATGGGTGGTAAATTTTACTCTCTTCACGTAAAGCATGACCTTCGTTCCAAAGAAATGTCTCTGGATAACCTTGATCATCACCTTATAGACAAGTACATCTTCAAAAGTATTTTAAAGATCGAAGATCCTGACAGCTCTGAGCTGATCTCTTATGTAAAAGGAACTTCCAATATTGACGGGATCAATATTCTAAAAGAAAAAGTGGATAGCGGCGAAGGAAAAGTAGGCTTTGGAATATACCCTGTAAGCTTTAATGATATGATCAAAATTTCAGATCTGAAGCTGAGCATGCCTCCGAAATGTACATTTATTGAGCCAAAATTGATTACAGCCCTGTTAATGTACGACATGAAACCTTAATAAATTCCTATTTTTTCCCTACTTTTATCATCGGAAAAAGAAAGGTAAATAAAAAATGAAAAAAATATTCATTATACTTCCACTCTTTTTGAGTGGATTTTTATTTTCTCAAAAAAAGCCCCAGAAAAAACCTGCCGGTAAAACAGCGATTCCTGTAAAATTAAATTATCACGATGAATTCAAAAAGATCTCAGACGAGATCATGACCAATGGTAAGGCTTATGATCAGCTTGGAGAACTCACCAAAGGTATCGGACCACGTTTCAGCGCGACTCCCGGATATGCGAAAGCAGTAGAATGGGCAGAAAAAAAATTCAAAGAAATTGGCATTGAAATGATCTGGAGACAAGAAGCCAAAGCTCCCGTCTGGATCAGAGGAAAAGAATCTTTACAGATAAAAGCAGGAAATGGAGATTGGAAAAATATCAGAATGCTTTCTTTCGGAAACTCTGAAGGAACAGGCGGAAAAGACCTGATAGGTGAAATTGTTTTAATTAATTCCACTTCGGAGCTTAATGCGATGTCAGTAGGACAGTTGAAAGACAAAATAGTCTTCGTGAATGTTCCTATGGACCCTAAAATCATCAATACCAGTGATTCCTATTTACTGACTGCAAAATCAAAATTAATTTCCGCTTCGGTAATTGCCAAAACAGGTGCAAAAGCATTAATTATAAGATCATTGACAACCGCTGATGACGATACCCCTCATGCCAAAATGATTTACTACGAACCGGATGATAAAGTTAAAATTCCTGCTTTATCAATAGGCGTAAGATCGGCAGATGAATTGGAAAAAATACTGAAAAAGCAAAAAGTCACTGCTAAAATCAACATGACTGCTGAATCAAAAGGAGACACTACAAACCCCAATATTATTGCTGAAATACAGGGCAAAAAAGATTCTAAAGTGATTGTTTTAGGTGCTCAGCTTGATTCGTGGGATATTGGTGAAGGGGCAATTGATGATGGGACCGGAGTTGTTCAGTGTATCGAAGTTTTAAGAACATTAAAAGCACTCGGGTATCAAAATAATCACACCATCCGGGTAGTCTTGTACGCAAACAGTGAAAACGGAGGACAAGGCCGAGAAATGTACACGGCTTATGTGAAAAAGAGAGATGAAAAACACATATTTGCTTTAGGAACAGATGCAGGAGGCTATTCCCCACGGGGATTTTCTTTGGATATGTCACCTCAAAGAAGAAGATTGGTATATCCCTGGAAAGAATATTTTCTTCCTTATGGCGTTTATGATTTTGACCAGACAGACGCTATTCAGGATATTTCACCTTTAAAAAAACTGGATATTCCTTTAGCAGAGCTTGTGGTAGACACACAAAGATACTTCGATTATCATCATTCCGAACAGGATACTTTCGATAAAGTGAATAAAAGAGAACTTCTTCTCGGAGCGGTAGCGATGACACAAATGATTTTTATGGTCGATAAAAACTGGTAATATGAAAAAGATCGTCACCTTATCATTATTAACATTAGGAGCCTTTCTATTGGGCCAGGTCAAAGAAGACTCCATACAGTTCAGGAGAATCTCTACAGAAATTCTGAACAACGGAAAAGGATACAATGAACTGAAGGAACTTACAAAAAACATCGGACATCGGTTAAGCGGCTCAGAAGCCTATGAAAAGTCCGTAAAATGGGCAGAACAGAAACTCCGTGACGCCGGAGCAGATAAGGTATGGCTTCAGGAAGTCATGATCCCGGTTTGGGAAAGAGGTAAAGAATCCCTGCACATCAAAACAGCCAACGGTAAATGGAAAAGCATGAAAATGCTGTCTTTAGGAAATTCCGAAGGAACAGGAGGAAAAGATGTTTCCGGTGAAATCATTATGGTGAAATCACTGGAAGAATATGATCAGCTTCCCGCAGAAAAAGTAAAGAACAAGATCGTATTCTTTAATTATCCTTTTAACCAGGGACATGTACAGACTTTCATCTCCTACCGGGAAGCTGGTGCTTACAGGCGTACAGCTGCTTCTTTAACCGCAAAAAAAGGAGGTAAATTTGCCATTATCAGGTCCCTTTCTTCAGCATTTGACGATGTTCCTCATACAGGTAATATGCGCTATGAAGATAATATTTCCAAAGTTCCGGCTATCACCATTGGAAACACTTCCGCAGATGAGCTTGAAGCATTGTTGAAAACTCAGACAGTAACAGCAAAGCTCAACTCCAATTGTGGAATGAAAGGAGAAAAACTCTCCCACTCCGTCATTGGTGAAATTACAGGCAAGAAAGACCAAAGCGTCATCGTCGTTGGCGGACATCTTGATTCCTGGGATGTAGGAGAAGGTGCCCATGATGACGGTGCCGGGATTGTACAGAGCATTGAGGTTTTAAGGACATTCAAAAAACTGGGAATACAAAATAACCATACCATCAGAGCCGTTTGCTTTGCCAATGAAGAAAATGGAACAAAAGGCGGAAAACAATACGGAAAAACAGCAAAAGAAAACAACGAAAAACATCTTTTTGCCATAGAATCCGATGCAGGAGGCTTTTCACCACGAGGAATTTCACTGGAAATGGATGATTCCCAAAGAAATCAGATCAAAAGCTGGGTAAACCTGTTTTTACCTTACGGTGTCTATAACTTTGAAGGAAAATATTCAGGTTCAGATATTGCCCCGCTTCATGATATGGGAGTTCCCACAGCGGAGCTCGTCCCCGATCCGCAACGCTATTTTGACATTCACCATACTGCAGAAGATACTTTTGAAAAAGTGAACCGGAGAGAACTTCTTCTCGGTGCTGCTGTGATGACACAACTTATTTATATGATCGATAAAAATTGGTAACAATGAAAAAGATATTAGGAACCTCATTATTGCTTTTTGGAATGGTTGCTTTTGCCCAGACCAAAGAAGATTCTGTTCAGTTCAGAAACATTTCCACAGAGATTTTAAATAACGGAAAGGGGTATAACGAGCTGAGAGAGCTCACCAAAACCATTGGCCACCGTTTAAGCGGCTCAGAAGCCTATGAAAAGTCCGTAAAATGGGCAGAACAGAAACTCCGTAACGCCGGAGCAGATAAGGTATGGCTTCAGGAAGTCATGATCCCTGTTTGGGAAAGGGGTAAAGAATCCCTGCACATCAAGACCCCAAACGGAAGCTGGAAAAGCCTTAAAATGCTTTCGTTAGGCAATTCCGAAGGAACAGGAGGAAAAGATGTTTCCGGTGAAATCATTATGGTAAAATCGATGGAAGAATACGACCAGCTTCCTGCTGATAAGGTAAAAGACAAGATCCTGTTCTTCAACTACCCTTTCAGCCAGTCTTTTATAGAAACTTTCAAAGGGTATGGTGATGCTGCCAAATACAGAACAACCGCAGCTTCCTTAACAGCTAAAAAGGGAGGTAAGTTTGCGATCATCCGATCACTTTCCTCTGCATTTGATGATGTTCCCCACACCGGAGCCATGCGTTATGAGGAAAATATTTCCAAAATACCAGCCGTTGCCATAGGAAGCGCTACCGCAGACGAACTCGAAGCTCTATTAAAAAACCAGAAAATAACAGCTAAACTCAATTCCAACTGCGGAATGAAAGGAGAAAAGCTCTCCCACTCTGTGATTGGAGAGATAACCGGTAAAAAAGATCAAAGCGTCATCGTCGTAGGCGGACACCTCGATTCCTGGGATGTAGGAGAAGGAGCCCATGATGACGGTGCCGGAATTGTTCAGAGTATTGAAGTTCTAAGGACGTTCAAAAAACTGGGAATACAAAATAACCATACCATCAGGGTCGTTTGTTTCGCCAATGAAGAAAATGGAGTAAAAGGCGGAATACAATATGGTAAAACAGCCAAAGAGAAGAATGAAAAACACCTTTTTGCCATAGAATCCGATGCGGGTGGTTTTGCCCCAAGAGGTATTGCCCTGGATATGGATGATACAAAGAGAAAACAAATTCAGAGCTGGTCAAAATTATTCCTTCCCTATGGAGTCTATAATTTTGAAGAAAGATTTTCCGGAACAGATCTTTATCCGCTTCATGATATGGGAATTCCCGCCGCAGAGCTGATGCCGGACTCACAGCGCTATTTTGATATCCACCATACGGAAGAAGATACTTTTGAAAAGGTGAACAGAAGAGAACTTTTATTAGGCGCTGCAGCCATGACCCAGATTATTTATATGATCGATAAAAACTGGTAATATAAAAGGCTAAAATATAAAGAGGTCCATATAAATTCTGGAATAGCAGGATTTGTATGGGCTCTTTTTTTAACCACAGATTTTCACGGATCTGCACAGATGATTGCGTAGATTTTTTATTATTTTTTTTTGATGCGTTCTATTGGTGAAGGTTATATTTTTTTAAACACAAATGACACAAATGATTTCACCAATAACATTAAGAATTCAAAGGAACAGGTTTTAAAAACTGAAATATTATCTTTTAAACTTTTGTCTGTTTTTAAGCTTATATAAAAAACTCTTCCACGAATGATCTATTTTTCCACATGATTCCCAATTTTACGTCAAACTTTTCAGATGCCAGCTAATTCGGACATTCTTTTTTCTACTTCTGAAAGCTGTTGCGCATATCCCAGACTACTGAGAAGCAAAACAAGCCCGATATATATTTTTCTCATCCTCTTATTGTATATAATTGTCCCCAAAATAAAACTTTTTTCTTCGTTTAATGAAATAATAGACAAGACTTATTGAAAAACAGCCCCTTACACTACCCTAAAACAGACTGTTAATAACAAAATTATCACTTTGGCATGAAATTGGCTGATACATTTTTGAAAAAAAATTAGAAAAAGCACTAAGGATGAGAAAAAAGGTTTTCTGTGGATTTTCAGTTTTCCACTGATTCAAGTTCATATTGATGTATATGAATCCTTTTTTTTCTACGATGCCGTAAAAGATACGGGAACGTGATCAATCAACCCTCTGTTGATTTTTCACTGTAGTTTTATGCCCCGTATCTAACTGGTATCACTCATAAGCCCATGGATCATTATTGGTTCAAAAAAATGAAAAATCCCGGACGTAAGCCCGGTATCATGATATAAATAAACGGCAAAGCCATCGTGAACCTTAGCCCAGTAAAAGAATATGCCATTCTTTTTACCGTGATGAGCACGCCTTTATTCTATTAATTATAATGTATAACCCTTAAAATGTTAGTAATGATGAGAGCCTTTTTTGAAATGATTTTTAAGAGAAATGAAGATGCCGCAAAAATGCATATCTGGAGCCTGTTATTGGTGTTGAGCTTTGCTGCCTTTTCTATATTGGTATACACCTCAAAACCAAGCTTAAACAGCTTAATAATATACCTGACCGCCTTTGCCGCTTATATCGGCTTCGGCCTTGTATTCATCAGTTCCTTAGCCGGAACGGGAATGAAGAAAAGATCAGGTAGAAACATATAACTTTTTAATCTTTCTTTTACTGAAAAACCGCCTTGATGAGGCGGTTTTTTTGATAATAACAGGGTGTGTTATCATTACATCGTATAAAATTTATTCCTTAAAAATATCCTTCATCATTTTCTCCAGGAACTTTGTAGTTTCCTCCTCAATCATTTTTTCAGATTTTGTAACCAGTTCCAGCCTAAAGGGTTCACAGCAGGCTCTGATTCCAAAGCCTTCGTCCGTCTTTACAAATTCCGGATGCAGGTTGTGCTCTTTACAGGTTTCTGATTCAATTTCCTGCTTTATTAAATCGTAATTCAGATCAAACATATTTTTATTTTGTATTAGGTGACTGATAAAGATAGAAATAATTTGCTTTCACAGAAAACCGTATTTCTACGGTACTTTATAAAAAACAAAGCCGTCCTTTACAGGACGGCTTTCATATCTTAAAGATTCAATTATTTTACTTTCACAAGCTCAACATCGAAAACTAACCAGGAATTTGGCGGAATCACTCCTCCTGCACCTCTTTCTCCATAAGCCATTGCCGGCGGGATCAATAAAGTGGCAGTTTCTCCTTCTTTTAATAACAGGATACCTTCATCCCATCCTTTGATCACTCTTCCCATTCCGATTGGAATTTCGATCGGCTCGTTTCTCTTGAATGAAGAATCGAACTCAGTACCGTCTACTAACTTTCCTGCATAGTGTACAGATACGTTGTCACCAGCTTTTGGCGCTTTACCGTCAGCTGTTTTAGTGATCTTGTAGTAAAGACCTGATTCAGTTTTCTGCATACCAGCTTTTAAGCTTTCAACTAATTTTTCCTGATTTGCTTTGAACTCCTCTTCTTTTTTCTTTCTTTCCGCTTCTTCTTTAGCGATGAAAGCTTTATTGTTCTCTGCGATCTTAGCTTTACCTTCATTGAAAGTTTTCGCCGCATCGTAGTTTTTGTACTCATCACCTTTTCCGAAAACAGATACTTTTTCTAAAACGATATCCGTTTTAGGCTTATCCTGGGCTCCTTTTTCAACGTTAGCAATGGCATCGATCACTTCTGTACCTTTTACTACCTTTCCGAAGATCGTGTGCTTCCCGTCTAACCAAGGTGTAGCAACTTCAGTGATAAAGAACTGAGAGCCATTTGTATTGGGTCCGGAGTTCGCCATAGAAAGAATACCTTTTCCCGTATGCGTAAGGTCATTTCTTTCATCCTCAAATTTATATCCAGGATCTCCCATTCCTGTTCCCTGAGGGTCACCTCCCTGGATCATGAAATCTTTGATCACTCTGTGGAAAATAGTTCCGTCATAGTAAGGAACTCCTTTAGCCTTAGCTTTGTTATCGATTTTTCCTTCTGCAAGACCGATAAAGTTGGCTACAGTTACTGGTGCTTTCTTGTCTTCAAACTTCACGATCATGTTACCTTTTGTGGTTTGAAGATTAGCATAAAGTCCGTCATTAAGACCTTCGTAAGTTTCTTTGTCTACGTTCATTTTTTTATAAATTGGGGTACAACTCATCAGCGAAATACTTGCCGCTGCCAGAATTATATTCTTGTTAAACAATTTCATGTATTATAATGCTTTTAATTTTATGATTAATGGGATATCGTTATCTATTTTCTTTTCGTCTCCGAAAGTTCCGTAGGCCAAAGAAGACGGTACCAAAAGCGTTACTTCCTCTCCATCATGTATAAAACGTAAAGCATTTTCTACCGCTTTCAGTTCATCAAAATGGCCAAATCTGGCATCTCTTCTTTCAATGGGCTGATCATAAATTTTGGTCTGATCAAAATCATAGAGATCATAGGAATAGGAAATATGGCTTTCATCCGGCCTTCTTTCTCTCTTATCATAGCCTTCTACCGTCACCCAGTAATTCAGCTGCGTAGGATAATACTTCACAGACTGACCATTGATCCAATCCTGGATCTGACCTCTTTCTATGGTATTCAGATTTTTCATCCTGTTTTTAGAAACATCCAGATCTTTCTGACTCAAAACACCTCCTACAGGAGGATGGGCCGTCTGTGCATTTCTGTTGCAGCTCAACAGGGCTGTGGCTGATATGAAGAGTATTTTTTTCATAAACTTTTGCGAAAATACACATTTCGTGAATCAATAACAAAACTTGAGGAAGAAATATGCGAATCTATCAGTACAGATTCATCATAATGAAATCAAGACAGGATTTAAATCATTAAGATATAATTAAGTTTTAAGAAGATGAACCATAAAGCTCCCCCTATCAAAAAGAATAAATATCTAATAAAGAGCAATCCTTTACCCTTGCAATCAGCATCATTAATACAAAAAAGCCGGGAACTTCCCGGCTCTATATGATTGATTAAATTCAGTTAAGATTAAACTGTTTCCAAAACGTGATCTACCGCTACTCTCCATCCGAACGGATCTTCAGAAAGGTTAGTCTGCAGATCTACAAGATCTTTCTTAAGTATTGCGGCGTAGCTTTCTTCATCAGATAATTTTGGAAGCTCTAATTTCTGTCCTTCATATCCTAATGCCTGGAATATGGTAGTTACCACTGCAGTACCTACTCCCCACACTTCTTTCAGAGTACCATTTTTCTGAGCTTCAATTACAGTCTTTACAGCAATAGGCTCAACTTTTACTTCAATTCCTCTTCTCTCAGCCAATTGGATGAAACTGTCTCTCGTCACTCCGTCAAGGATCTTTTCCGAAGTAGGCGGTGTATAGATGGTATCGTTGATTCTTACAAATACGTTCATAGTACCACTCTCTTCAAAATACTCGTGAGTAGCATCATCAGTCCAGATAATCTGCTCATATCCTTCCTCAATGGCCAGCTGTGTAGGATAGAAAGAAGCTGCATAGTTTCCTGCCGCTTTCGCAAAACCAACTCCTCCGTTTGCCGCTCTTGAATAATGATCGGATATTTTTACAGAAACAGGCTCTGAATAATAGCTTTTCGCAGGTGTTGCAACGATGGCAAACATATATTTATTGGCAACTCTTGCTTTCAAAGCTTCCTCTGTAGCAAAAATCAATGGTCTGATATATAAAGACATTCCTTCTCCCTGAGGAATCCAGTCTCTGTCAATATCTACTAATGCTTTTAAACCGTCTAAAAACATTTCCTCAGTCACCTCAGGCATGGCAAGACGCTTTGCTGACTTGTTGATACGTTCAAAATTCTTTTCAGGCCTGAAAAGGAAAACCTGCCCATCTTTGTCTTTGTAGGCTTTCATACCTTCAAAACAAGCTTGTCCATAGTTCACCCCCATCATAGCAGGTGTAAATGGTATCGGACCGTAAGGAACTAATTTTACATCACCCCATTTTCCATTTTCATACTCGCATATGATCATATGATCAATGAAATTACTTCCAAATGAAAAATTGTTCGGGTCGAATGTAGAAATTCTGGAGTTTTCAGTTTTTTGAATTATCATTTTTTAAAATTTTTACGATGTTCTACAAATTTAACATAATTTTCTAAATATAAAAATTTTAGAGTAAATTTGACAAAAAAATAGCTTGAAAAGAGAAATAAAGACCACAAACGACGGTAGTAAAACATTGTTTATCAATGATTTAAATGAAAACTACCATTCTCATCACGGAGCACTCCAGGAAGCAGAACATGTGTTTATTAAAAATGGACTTAATCTGATAAATGATTGCGAAATTAATATTTTAGAACTCGGTTTTGGAACAGGTTTGAATGTTTTAGTGACAATTAATGAATATTTAAAAACTGACAAAAATCATGTCATCAATTATTTTTCGCTCGAAAAATACCCCATAAATGAATCCGAAATAAACGATTTGGCATATTTTGAGCTTTTTGATAACCCTGAGTTCAAAAATATTTATCAGAAAATTCATCTGGCAGATTGGGAAAAGTCAGTTGAAATCATCAGTGGATTCAATTTAAAAAAGATAGAATGTGACTTTTTTGATCTAAAGGGCATTGATTTACCTAAGATTAACCTTGTTTACTTCGACTGCTTCGGTGCAAGAGTACAGCCTGATCTCTGGGAAAAGCCATTATTTGAACTGGTTTCTGACAAAATGGCCATTAACGGATTATTAACGACCTACTCTTCTAAAGGAAGTGTAAGAAGAATTCTTCAGGAGCTCAATTTCAAGGTAGAGAAAAAGCAGGGGCCGCCAGGGAAGAGGGAGATGATTAATGCGTTAAAGCAGTGAGGCAAAGAAGGCTGAGAAAGTAAAGATAACAGGATCTTATTACGAGCAGAAACTATAAATAAATGAATATCAACAAATTACACTCGACACCCGCTTTCTAACCCCAATTATCTCCGCTTTATAAGCCTTCTCAGCTTTCTTTGCTTATTGCCATTCCCTCATAAAAATTCCTTACCTTAGCTATACAAAATATTATACATTATATATATGATAGACAAGATCAACATTAGAGTGTATGCCTGTGCGATAAAAGATAAAAAAGTACTGACCTTATTTGAGGAATATGCCGGCGAACCTTTAATGAAATTTCCGGGAGGTGGCCTGGAGTATGGTGAAGGAGTATTGGAATGCCTGCACCGTGAATTCGATGAAGAACTCAATGTGAAGGTAGATGTTGTAGAACACTTTTATACTCAGGAGAATTTTCTGGTTTCCCGTTTCAGAGAAAACGAACAGCTTCTTACCATATATTATATCGTAAATATTGTCAATGAAGAAGATTTTCTGATTCTGGATCCGTGCATCGAAAAAACAGAATGGATCGAGATAGACAGACCGGATAATCCCTTTCCTCTTCCTGTAGACAAGATTGTATTTGATAAATTAAAAGAAAAATACCTGTAAGACTTACTTACAGGTATTTTTTTATCTTATTTCTTTACTTTAAAATCGTTAGCTCCGGGATAAGGCTGAAGATAGCCGGAGTTCCAGTTGGACTGAAGTAATGACTCTACAAACTCATCCGTTCTGTTTTTATGGGGATCATAACGGTCTTTCAGGTCAATATCAGCCATTTTACCTTTTACATTCCACCAGAAAGCGCTCCATCCTCCTCTCAGCTCTTTAATGATCTCATAAACGTTTTTTCCGGTAGCCCTGTTCATGAGTTTTGCAAAAACCTGTCCTTCTGTAGTGGTAAGGTCTCTAAGCTGTTTTTCATACTGATCTGCAAGCATATTCTGCCTTTCCCTTACAAATTTTCTTTTGGCTTTGCTATCCAAATCGGTCATATCATTCTGAATATCTCTGTATTGTTGCAGAGCAGTGACAAATAAAGGATATACTCTATAGAGCTTTTTATTCAGAAAATAATAGTAATTCTTATCCAGCTGATTATTGAATCTCGGCTTATTCACCAAAACCAGTTCATCCAATACAACGACAGGCTCCCCGTTGACCTCATAGATCTTGACCTGCTGCTGCTCGTCATAATAATATTTATTGCCAAATTCATCCACTTTCAGGGATTCAGGCGGATATTGATTGAGTGGTTTGGCTACCACAGCATCCTTCTGGCCGAAAACACAGACTCCCAAAAAGAAAATAAAAAGACAGATAATCTTACTAAAATTCATTATTTTTACACTTATAAGAACAAAAAACGAACGCAAAAATCATTCCTTTTTATGAAATTTGAAAAGAAATCTTTGAAATTTTTAGAAAAATATTTGAACACATCATCTCCCACAGGTTATGAACACAAGGGACAGGAAGCATGGATGGACTATATCAGGCCTTATGTAGATAAAATTGAGGTAGATCATTACGGAACATGCTATGGTATCATTAATCCCGAAGCAGAATTTAAAGTAGTGATTGAAGCCCATGCAGATGAAATCTCCTGGTATGTTAATTATATCACGGATGACGGCCTGATCTATGTGATCAGAAATGGGGGCTCAGATCAGACCATCGCCCCTTCGAAAGTGGTACACATCCATGGAGAAAATGGAATTGTAAAGGGGGTTTTCGGATGGCCGGCGATCCATACCAGAACCAATCAGAATGAACCTACCCCTAAAATAGAAAATATCTTTATCGACTGCGGAGCGACTTCCAAAAAAGAAGTGGAAGAAATGGGAATCTTTGTAGGCTGTATGATCACTTACCCTGATGAATTCTTCGAAATGAACGACAGGTATTTTGTCTGCAGAGCTTTAGATAACAGAATCGGTGGCTTTATGATCGCTGAAGTGGCAAGACTTTTAAAAGAAAATAAAAAATCGATCCCTTTCGGCCTTTATATTACCAATTCCGTACAGGAAGAGGTAGGTTTATACGGGGCTGATATGATTGCTGATACCATCAAACCGAATATCGCCATCGTAACAGATGTTACCCATGATACCACAACTCCTATGATTGAGAAGAAGAAAGAAGGTGATCAGAAATGTGGTGCCGGTCCGGTTGTATTCTTCGCTCCAAGTGTGCATCACACGATCAGGGAATTGATCATTGATACGGCAAAAGCCAAAAAGATTCCTTACCAGAGAGCAGCTGCCAGCAGATCAACAGGAACGGATACGGAT
The DNA here is from genome assembly GCF_058245615.1 of Chryseobacterium sp. UF-290. Classification (NCBI taxonomy): domain Bacteria; kingdom Pseudomonadati; phylum Bacteroidota; class Flavobacteriia; order Flavobacteriales; family Weeksellaceae; genus Chryseobacterium; species Chryseobacterium sp. UF-290. Next base: position 25,952 of record NZ_JBSICB010000006.1, on the reverse strand, counting down.
GCTTTCGCCCACTCGAACGGAGGGGTACCAAGTGCTTTAATTTCCTTACCTTTGCGCTATATGCATACAACGGTAGAAATGGTATCTAAAGAAGATGTAGGAAATGTCATCAAACTTATCTACGAAACAATTCTGAAGATCAAGCCGGAAATGAAACTGAAGTATCATTAATAGAATCAAGATGCAAGACATCCAAAATAGGTATAAAAGTTATCTCATGTGAATAACCCCTATCCTGATTCCTGAATCCTGACTCTAAATATCTAATATAAAGTAAAAATGAAAACGAAGCTTATTGCTCCATCCCTTTTATCTGCAGACTTTGGGAATCTGCAAAGAGACATTGAAATGCTAAACAGGTCTCAGGCCGACTGGTTCCATATTGATGTAATGGACGGAAGATTTGTACCTAACATTTCATTTGGTTTTCCTGTGATGAAAACCATTCAGCAGCATGCTAAAAAATTCGTGGATGTTCATCTGATGATCGTGGAACCCGAAAAATATGTTGATGAATTCATTGATCATGGTGCCGATCTTGTATCTGTGCATTACGAAGCCTGTACACATCTTCACAGAACCATCCACCATATTCAGAGTAAAGGAGCCAAAGCAGGTGTCGTTCTGAATCCTTCCACTCCTGTCCTAATGCTTGAAGATATTATTGCTGATGTGGATCTTGTATTGCTGATGAGTGTGAATCCAGGATTCGGAGGTCAGAAATTCATTGAAAATACATACAAGAAAATCGCTGAAACGAAAGATCTTATCCTGAGCAATAATTCTACAGCTCTTATCGAAGTGGACGGAGGAGTAAACCTTGACAATGCTTCCAGGCTTTTTGAAGCCGGAGCTGATGTTTTAGTCGCTGGAAATGCTGTATTTTCTGCAGAAAGCCCGGAAAGAACTATTGAGCTTTTAAAGATTTAAAAAACTCTATATATTAACAGAAAAGGCAGTTTCATGAGGAACTGCCTTTTCTGTTGAAAAAAATTAAGATATGGTTATCAGTCTACCTGTTGAAAATTAAAGCTTAGGTCTCCTCCATTATAATCCAGTGAGGTATTAACCGGAAACGTCTGGGCTGTACCACTTCCCCATTTATATTCCAGGAACTTGATATTTCCCGCAGTGATAGGATATACCGCATTACTGTTATCAGGCTTTGATCTCTTGTACCAGTCATTGGAATTCATTGTAATCATATACTTTTTATCTTTCTCCAAAGCCAGTTCCGGGATCTCTTTAGTGATCAAAGTATTAGAGGCTGTAACATTGACCGTTTCTGTTCTCAATACGGTTTTAGTAGTATAATCCCAGAAGGTTACCCTTACATTCGGATTGGCATCAGGCAGCTTTATGGTTATTGCACTGATCTTTCCTTTGACATTAGGTGAAAAAGCAAGCCCGAATTCATAATTTCCTGAGTTTATAAAATTGGTAGTCGTTGTAAAACCAGCCGTTTCATGATATTTGTCCAAAGGATTTTCAACGATATAAGCTACGGGTGGAACAATAGGGTCATCATCATCTTTACTACAGCTTGCTATAGAAAACACTGCAGCAAAAGCCAAAATGGCGTAAAGTTTTTTCAGAGATAAAAATCTCAAACTGAAAAGTTCTTCTAAATGTTTCATTGGTTTTAATTTTAATTATGATTGGGACAAAGATCAAAATAAACCAATAGCAGTTTAATAGGAAAAACACCCTTTCTTAAGAGGTGTTAAACTCTAATTACCAAAAAGAAATAATCGGAAAAGGCAGCCAATTGGCCGCCTTTCCTTTGTTTGAACTTGAGTAGTCTTGGTTATTAATTTTTTCTCAAAAATGTTTAATGTATAAATTCGCTTTTGCTATCTATACAAAGATCTGAATAAAGAGCAATATATCGCATCGGTAGAAATACTGAATTTTCATTTAGGTATTTCTACTTACTTATCCTTTTCAGTTTTTAAGCTTCCTTATTCCAGATACAGGCGCAGACCACCAGGATTATACTGATCACTGAAAAAGCAGTTCGTATATGATTAAGAAAATTCCACCGGTTTTCAAAATTATCACGCATCTGCTTAATCGCTTCAGTAGTTGCATTGGAAATATCAAACTTATCCAACACATCATTCATGGGGACATTCCCTGCAACAGTTACCCCAAAGACACCTGTCAGATAAGCTAATGTTGCCAACAAAAGAAAGATAAAGGGCGGCTGTCCACGAAACAGAAATGCCGATACGGGAAGCAGGATTGCCGTTCCCATAAGGCTCATGAAGAATACCGGATTTAGAATTTCCCGGTTGATATGCTGCATAGCCTTCAGGTATTCTATATCAGAAAGCTTACCAAGCCCCAGAACTACAGAACAGGAATATGCATAAAAAAGCCCTCCTATCAAAGCGGTAAGGACGGCGGTGATGATTAACACTAAAGTTGCCATTTTCATATAATGAGTTTTGTGATGATCAGGATAGAATTAATAAGGATTCCATTTCCTAATGATATTTTGAGCGGTGAGTATCATTTCCGGATCCCAGTTTTCTGTTTTAAAATAATGAAATTTCTGAGCTTTGATGGTCTCTTCCCCGGCACTATCGAAAAGAAGCTTTGTCAGCCTTGACTGTTCTTCATGTAAGATCAGATCTTCAACAGGATCTTCCGGAAATACGGTTTCTTTTTTGGCCCAGCGACTTTTTTTCCGGATTTTATAATCTGAAGTTTCTGTCATCCTTTTAACCCGGTTAAAATCATCAGAAAAACTTTTCCTTTGCTCATCGGTTTTTATCGTGTGCCCAAGCCTTTCAATGATTACATACTCCAGATAATAACATTGAGAAAGTACGGAAGGGAATACAGACAGAATCTCTTCAGGAATACAGTCATCGTGGGTATCTCTACGGATAGGTTTTTTGCCATAAGCACTCTGCTGCCAGCTTCCCCCGGAAAGATGAATCTCCCTGACTTTATCCAATGGATATAAGCTGATTATTTCCTGCATATCCACTCCGAAATTGCAGGACTGGCAATAAATATTATGAAGATCAAGGATCAGGAAACCGTTGGTATCTTCTACAAGCCGGTCAAGAAATACCCCCTGCTCTTTCACATCATCTATGGAAAATGAAAAGGCAAGATTCTCTATTCCGACAGGGATGTCAACAGCCTCCTGAAGTCTGTAAAGCCTGTCTTTCCCGATCTGCAGTGTTTTGGGGTGTAAAGATACCGGCAAAGGCACTCCCTGGTGAAAGTTCTCAGTATTCATAAAACCAAAATGCTCGGTAATATGATTGTATTTCCTTTTACGGACTTCTTCTTTTAATTTTTTAAGCCAAATTTGTTGTCTTTCGGTCCATAGGGCATCAAATAACGAATAATACACCCCATGCCCTATAAGCCGGTTATTTTCTGAATAAAAATTAAGTAGCTCATTCAGCCAGTCCGGCTCTTTCGCATCATAAAAGGTATCAAACGACCACTCCAGTACATCAACGGAATTATTCTGCAATAACGGCAAAACAGCAGAAACAAAATCAGCTTCTGCCATCATCGATAATCCTAAGAGCGGCTTTTCCATAGGCTATCCCATTCCGCAGGCAGGACAGCCATGCTCACTTAATACAAGGGTATCTTTTCTTACAACACCTTTAGGCTTTCCCGGCTTTGGCTTTTCAGCTGTGTCACGCACAGCAGCCACTTTTTTTACTTTCTTTACAGGCTTTTTAGTTTTGGTGGCAGACTTGGTAGTCTGGGCAGACACTCCCACCGCCAATAAACTGGCCATTAATAACGCTGGAATTTTCATAATCTTTTTTTAAATAAAAATTTGCAATAAGTGTTCCATTATAATGATAATGATCTGTTACAACGCTTATCTCACTCTCATCATTTAGTTTCAGCCTTTATTTTAGCTATTTTTTATTGTTTTTTACAAGTTTTTTTCTGATTTCCTTTTTGCTTTTGATTCAGCTCTCTTATTTTTCGCTTTAATTTTTCAACAGCGTCATGCCTCCCAGATTTCAACGTTCAAAAATAAAGATACAATAAAAAGAACGTCCTTCTGATATCAGTCACCATGAAAAATAATAGAAACCTATTTTATACTTTAATATATATTCTTTTGACTATATTTAATGAATCTGTTTAAACTTTTTATCTTATAAGAATCATAGATATTTTTTGACTTGAAAAAGCTTTTATTCTAAACACTTCAGTCCACTTAAGTTAATTTAAAATGATGCTGTATAAAAAGTTCACATAAGAAGAAAATCAAAGATTTTCATAAAGCTCAGGTGTACTTATTGTGCAGCAGGCTTGTGACTTAAAAGCAACTTAAGTGTTTAATCTTTTTTTAGCTTTTTTGGTTTTCATTGGAAAAGTTTAAATAGCTTTAATATTAAAAATAAGCTCATATGAAAAACAGTCTGATTAAAGCTGTGATCCTTGGATGCGTATTATCATTACACAATATCAATGCACAGGCTCAATCAGTGGACAGCAGTAAGAAAATGGAATGGTTCAGAAATGCCAAACTGGGGATTTTTATTCATTGGGGAATCTACTCCGTCAATGGAATTTCTGAATCCTGGTCTTTCTTTAACAATTATATCAATCATGAAAATTACATGAAACAGCTGAATGGATTTTCAGCTTCTCAATACCAGCCGGACCAATGGGTGAATCTGATCAAAGAATCAGGGGCGAAATATGCAGTCATCACTACCAAACATCATGACGGCATTTCACTTTGGAACTCAAATGCTGAAAAAGCGATCACTGTTCCCAATCATTCCCTCGCCAAAAAAGATGTTCTAAACCCATTCATCTCCAGCCTTAAAAGCTCGGGATTGAAGACAGGGCTTTATTTTTCATTACCGGACTGGAGTCATCCTTACTATGATATTAATACCCGCACTAAGAAACGATATGAAATAAAAAATGATCCCAACCGCTGGCAAGATTTCATTCATTATTATCAGACCCAGCTTACCGAACTTTCTTCCCGTTACAGCCCTGATCTGCTATGGTTCGACGGAGACTGGGAACATACTTCCGAAGAATGGAAAGCTCCGCAAACCCTGAATATTTTAAAGAAATATAATCCTGATATCATTATCAATTCCAGGCTCACTGATCATGGTGATTATGATACGCCGGAACAGGGCATTCCTGTTATCGCTCCGCAACATCCGTACTGGGAACTTTGCTACACGATGAATGACTCGTGGGGATACCAGCCTCATGATCATCATTATAAGACTTCCAATATGATCATCCGGACGTTGACAGACGTTATTGGTATGGGAGGTAATCTTCTTCTTGATATCGGCCCTAAACCGGACGGAACAATTCCCGGAGAACAGGTTGAAATCCTGAAAAACCTTGGCCGATGGATTTCCAAAAATACAACGGCGGTCTATGAAACCGGTCGTGGCATTCCCTTTGAAAATTACAAAGGAAAATCCGCGCTATCAACATCCAAAAAGTCGTTGTTCCTTTATCTGGAAGAAGCTAAAAGTCTCACAAAAGTTTATGGATTGGCAACAAAGCCTGCTTCTGTAAAAATCATTGGAGACGACCAGGCTGTAGTCAATATGGATTATAGAGAAAAAACACTTACGTTGAATTTCTCAAAAGTCAGATTTGATAAAGATGTTACTGTTGCAGAATTGACCTTCGATACTCCTCCCGTTTTTCTCAAAGATTTTAAGCAAGAAGAATTTCAGCTGAATACATTGATGGAAAATAAAAATACCCGGCTGGCCGCATACAATTTAGCCAATGCTCTTCATAGTGGCCATAATCTGTTCACGGGCAGCGGGCTGACAAGTGACGGTCTTGATATGAAGCTCAGAAAAACGGCTCAGACCAATCCTGAAACCACCAATTGGATCAGCAAACACGCGGAAGCTTTTTTTGAAACAGAGAAAGGATTACCTGACGGACATTACCCTGGAATGAGTGCTCTTTCAAAGGATAAGCAAACCCTTTATCTTTTTGTCGAAGGAACTCCATCCGGGCCTATCGCTTTAAAGGGAATAAAAAATGAAATTGCAAGAATAAGAATTGTAGGTGAAGGGACTTTACTTCCTCATACGATTTATAATAAACTCTACTGGAGTGAAAGGCCGGGAATCATTTATATTGATATTCCCAAAGAAAGGCTTGATAAAAACATGACGGTTATCGCTGTTTTGCTCAACAAACCATTAGAGCTTTACAGAGAGAAAATAGGTGCTATTGAAAATAACCTTTAAGATCATTTCATCGTCCCCTGTTTATAAAAATAAAATCCGGAGAAAATTCTCCGGATTTTTTATTTTGTAAGATAATTTTCTTAGAAAATCTCTCTTCCTGAAAAATGGAACTGAGCTTCGATCAATGCATTTTCGTCAGAGTCTGAACCGTGAACTGCATTTTCTCCGATGCTTCTTGCAAACATTTTTCTGATTGTACCTTCTGCTGCTTCTGCAGGATTAGTAGAACCGATCAATGTTCTGAAGTCCTCCACTGCATTGTCTTTTTCTAAAACAGCAGCTACGATAGGACCAGAGCTCATGAATTCTACCAACTCACCATAAAATGGTCTTTCTGCGTGTACTTCATAGAATTTTTTTGCATCAGCAACTGTAAGCTGAGTTAGTTTTAAAGCTTTGATCTTAAAACCTCCTTCAGCAATCTTACCCAATATTGCACCGATATGTCCGTCTGCAACAGCATCAGGCTTAATCATAGTGAATGTAATGTTAGACATAAATGTATATTTTTTTAATGGCGCAAAATTACAAAAAATATCTTTGATTTTTATTTTAATTTTTTTTAACATAAAAATAACTTTTATTAAGAAATCGCACACCAAAGTTTGGCACAGTAATTGTTTATTCTATTGCGATTCTCATGTTTAATTTGAGTTTTCATGGTTATTAGTTTTTACCCAGCTTCGGCTGGGTTTTTTATTTGTAAAAAATCAACCCTATTATTAACATCCTATTAAAAATAAAAACCAAATAGAATCACATCATTACGTTATTGCTTCTATTTCAATCAATGAGATAAATATTTTTATTCATGATTTTAAAATCCTGTTATTGTAAGGCTGGCAAAAATTTGAAAAAAGTGGAGTTATGTCAGAAAAATGTCTGACAAAAAGGAGAATTATTCTAAAAACAAAAAATATTTTTCATTTAAAAGTAAAAAATCATTTTTATGCCAATTATAAGCTTAAAAATATTTTCATTAACCAATTATTATCGTACAAATAACTCAGATTTTAAAAGCTGATGAGAATTTCATCAACCTTATCATTAACAATTATTTTATAGGATAATAAACGTAGAGCCTGTTTAAATTTTTAGTTTCAATTTTACAGGCTGCCATTTTGAGCGAAACGAAGTGAAGCCGAAAAATCTCAAACTTATTTTCAAAAAAGATTCTTCATTCCACCTGGCACCATTCAAAATGACAAAAGCAGGTTCATATGTCAGCTTGAAGAAAATGATGAAAGCTCACCTAAAAACTGAGGCAAATTTAGGTTGGGACATCAGGCTTTTCTATTGATAAGGATACAGCGGCTATTTCTGTGAAGCTTCTTCTGCTTCGTCCATGAGTTTAATGTATGTGGCATAGCGGGAATGCTGGATTTCTCCGGTTTCAAGGGCATCAATAACAGCACATTTGGGCTCATTAATATGAAGGCAGTTGTGAAACTTGCACTCTTCCCTCTTTTTAAAAATCTCAGGAAAATAATGCTGTACCTCTTCTTTTTCAATATCGATCATGGCAAATTCACGAACTCCCGGAGTATCTATCACATTTCCGCCGAAATGCCAGAAATGCATCTGGGCAAAAGTTGTGGTATGCTTCCCTTTTAAATGGGTATCTGAGATCTCGGAAGTTTTTAAATTAAGTCCCGGCTGCAGCGCATTCACCAATGTAGACTTTCCACAGCCGGAATGGCCGAAGAATACGGAAGTTTTATCTTTAAGAGTTTCCTGAAGCTGATCCAGATTTAATCCTGAATATGAAGAAATTTCTAAAGTATCATAGCCAATTTCCTGATAAAGGAATTCTATATCCTTTACAATTTCAATTTCTTCTTCATGTAAAACGTCCATTTTATTGAACAGGATCAATGGGGTAATATTATAAGCTTCACAGCATGCCAGAAATCTATCCAGGAAGCCTAACGAAGTTTCCGGATGTTTCAATGTAAAAATAAAGCATGCCAGATCAATATTGGAAGCAATAATATGGGCTTCTTTTGAAAGGTTTACGGATTTTCTGATCAGATAATTGGTGCGTGGCTCTATTTTGGTGATCCAGGCAATATCATCCTGCTCCAGCTGAAACTCAACAAAATCTCCTACAGCAAGCGGATTGGTAAGTCTGGTTTTAATTAATTTAAATTTCCCTCTGATCCTGGCCTCGAAAATCTGATTTGTTTCCAATTCCAGAACCTGGTACCAACTGCCTGTAGATTTAATGATTTTTCCTTTCATAGATAATACTGGATGCAAATATAAGGAATTAGGGCTTAGGATTCAGGAAATAGGTCTAAAACAAATGCTTCAATTCTCCTAAATCCCGGTACCTAAGCCCTGATTTTTATCTTGTCCGGAGGTTTTTCATGAAAGAGTAAGAAAATCCCTGACTCTTAACCCATGGGCTGCCTGTCAGCCGCACTAATCCCTATCGATCATTATATTATTCTGAACTTCAATAGATTCTTCGTGAATCGCTTTGAACACTTTTTCTATAAATTCCTGGGACATTCCGGTTTCTTTTGCTTTTTGGGTAGCATATTCTGTGATCACTTTCCAACGCTCAGGCTGGAAGATCGCGATATCATTTTCTTTCTTAAGCTTACCGATCTTCTCAGAGATTCTCATCCTTTGAGATAGGAGTTCAATCAATTGGAAATCAAGGTCGGAGATCAATGTCCTGTGTCTTCCCATCTCTCCTTCAAAGCCTGCAAGATTGGTATTTCTTACTTTCAAATTCCCAATAAGTTCTGCCAGCACTTCAGGTGTGATCTGCTGGGAGGCATCACTCCAGGCTTCATCAGGGTTGGAGTGCGTTTCGATAATTGCTCCCTGGTATCCCACGTTAAGCGCTTCCTGGGTAACATCTGCCAGTCCGGTTCTGTTTCCGCAGATATGAGACGGATCGATCAGCATTGGAATATTTGGGAACTGACTTTTGAAATCAAGGGCGATCTGCCAGTTCGGGTTATTTCTGTATTTGGTTTTCTGGTAGGTTGAAAATCCTCTGTGAATCACTCCTAGGTTTTTAATATCCTGTCCCAAAAGTCTTTCCAAAGCACCAATCCATAATGCAAGGTCCGGATTCACAGGATTTTTAACAAATACAGGCTTGTCTGTACCTCTTAGCGCCATTGCAATTTCCTGTACTGTAAAAGGATTTACCGTAGAGCGGGCCCCGATCCAAAGGACATCTACATCCGCTTCCAGAGCAGCAAAAACGTGGTGAGCATTGGCCACTTCAGTAGCGGTTTTGAAACCGTATTCTTCCTTTACTTTTTTCAGCCAGTTCAAACCGATCACTCCTACTCCTTCGAAGCCATTTGGCTTGGTACGGGGCTTCCAGATTCCTGCACGGAACACTGATACCTGCGCATTGGATTCTTTAATTCTTCTGGCTGTTTCAAGCATCTGAGCTTCACTTTCCGCACTACATGGTCCTGCAATCATTAAGGGTTGTGTAAGCCCATTGATCCACTCGTTTTTCAAATCTTTTAAATTCATATTCTAAATTTTATTGTTTTTTTATATTTTTTAGTTGACAGCAATAGCCCTTTGATTATAAAATTTAATTTATAATTCTTTTCAAAAAATGCCGTTCAAAATTGTTTAAAGGAATCAGGATAATAAAAGGGCTCTACTTCTCCTGTATTTTTTGGAAAGAAATTCAGTTAACAATACCAGTAAAATCGGTAATACGTTCTGAAATTTCTATAATAAGAAGCAGAAAAGCTAAAATAACCGCTAAAAAAGTAATTAGCGGGTGCAAAGAAAGACAGATATGTGTTAGATAGTTTTTCCATTTTTCTCTGGAAATGTCTTTGTTTTAGCGTTTCTGGTTGCAATTTGTTTTTGTCAGAAATTTATTTTCCACAAAAAACTTTGACAAATATATAAAAATTATGTCAAATCAAACTTCATTAAATCATCAAGATCTTTCAAAAGTGGATTTTTCTCTATGAATTTTTCGAATATTTTTCTTTTAGTGACCACTTCAATCTTCAGATTTTCAACGTCTCTCTCGTATTCAACCTCAATAACATGGTTCTGAACTTTTCTTTTGAAATGATTGAAAAATTCTCCGCTTATTTTATCAAATTCCACTTTGGCAGAATCGGAAGGAAAAAAAACTTTGACCTTATGCTCATCACATTTTACCAGCTTAAAGGTTTTTACGGCATTAAAAACAAAATTATTTTTTACCTGCAGCTGTTTAAGCATGATCTTCCATTCCATCTGCAGATCTGTATCTGTAAAATGGTTTTGGGGAAGATTTTCAGTTTTCACAGCAATGTTTTCCGCTGTTTCCACTTTCTCTTCTTTGGTCAAAAAGGAATTGATGCTGAATCCGGAAGAAATTCCCGGTCTTGATAAGGGTTTTGTGGTTTTTGTTATAGCAGGTATCTGGACATTTTCAGATACTACGGATGGTTCTGCCTTAACTTCTTTTTTCTCCTGAACTTTTTCAGGAATTTTCACCTCCTGCTTCCCACTGAGAAACGGAGCCAGTATCAGGAACTTTTTTTTTTAGTATCGCCTGAGTTAGCTGTCAGGGAAGCCAGCTGCATCAGTGCAATTTCAACCGTAAGTCTGGGATTTTTAGAGTTTTTATAATTAATATCCGCATGATTGCAGATCTCAATACCGTCGATCAGCTGCTGGGCGCTCCACTTCTGTCCCTGCTCTATAAATTTGGATTTTGTCTTTTCTCCTACTTCAATGAGATCAATAGTAGAAGTATTCTGGGCCATCATCAGGTCCCTGAAATGATTTCCCAATCCGGCTATGAAAATATGGGGATCAAAACCTTTCTTTACAATATCATTAAAAGCGGAAAGCACCTCAGGAATTTTATTTTCCTTGGCAAGATCCACAATATTCAGATATTGATCATAATCCAGGATATTTAACACTTCGGCTGCTTTTGCCAGTGTAATATTCTTCTGGGAAAATGTAGAAAGCCTGTCAAAAATGGAAAGAGCATCTCTTAATGCCCCATCAGCTTTCTGGGCGATCAGGTACAAGGCATCATCTTCATACTGGATATTTTCTTTCCGGGCAATATTTCTTAAGTGTGCCTGGATATCTTCAATTGTAATTCTCTTGAAGTCATAGATCTGGCAACGGGATAAGATCGTTGGAATGATCTTATGCTTTTCTGTGGTCGCCAAAATGAAAATAGCATGAGCAGGCGGCTCTTCAAGGGTCTTCAGGAAAGCATTGAAAGCGGCAGAAGACAGCATATGCACCTCATCAATGATATATACCTTGTATTTACCAACCTGAGGAGCAAAGCGTACCTGATCTATCAGTTCCCTGATATCATCTACTGAGTTGTTGGACGCTGCATCCAGCTCATAGATATTATACGCGAAGCCGTCTTCTGAAACCGAACCATCTTTCTCATTGATCTTTCTTGCCAGGATTCTGGCACAAGTAGTTTTACCCACACCACGAGGTCCGCAAAAAAGCAGCGCCTGAGCCAGCTGGCTTTCTTCAATTGCATGTTCTAAAGTATCCGTAATATGGGATTGTCCTACAACCGTATCAAACTCCTGAGGACGATATTTTCTTGCAGATACTATAAAATTTTCCATTGGCCAAAAATAAGAAATATAGTTTTAATTTGAAAATTAAAAGTTTTCAAATTATCAAGAAAAAACGTATTTCTGGTCAAATCGGAAAACTTTTAACGATTATTTCTGATAAGCAAAATCTATTATTTCCACAATTGCTTTCTCTATTTCGGATCTTCCATCCTCACTCTTCATATCCAGTCCGCAGAAAGTACTTCCATTAGCTGCTGTATGAATATTCAGATAATAAGCTCCTGAAATAAGCAAAGCCATAATAGCCCTGAACCTTTTTGCTTTGTCTTCTCCAAAATAAGGATCTGTAATATTTTTAAACATTACATCCCCCATTTCTTCACGTTCGTCAGCAAGTTTTCTGAGGATCGGTTTAGGCTCCGAAAGCTCCCAAAGAATAATTTTCTGAAGCTCTTTATTCTTTTTAAGGCTTTCAAATTGATTGATTAAAGCAATTTTAGACAGTTCTTTTCCTCCATCTGATAAATCGATTTCAGCGTTAGTGCCTGCCAGATTATTACTCCAGTAATCCTGTGATTTGATATACTCATCAATCAGCTTATCAGTACTTCCGAAGTACTCATAGATTAATTTTTTGTCAAAACCAGCTACTGCTGCAATTTTGCTTACTTTTAGGCCAGAGTAACCTTTTACTCTTAAAATTTTACCAACTGCGGCCAACAGTTTCTGTTTAGTCTTCTCCTTATCTCTGATAGGACCTTGTACAACTTTCCTAGGCATGGTTGTTATTAAATTTTTTTGCAATATGCAATTTATTATTGATATCTTCAAATGCATTTAGCGTTTTGTCCAAATGTTTTTTCTCATGAGTGGCCATTACAGCCATTCTGATCCTTGCATCCTTCCTCGCTACTGCCGGATATAAGATAGGGTTTGTATAAACACCACGCTCTATAAGAAGCTTTCCTACATCACCGGTTATATTAGGGTCTCCAATTTTTACCGGAACGATTGCAGAACAGGTATTTCCTGTATCCAATCCTATATCATTTAATCCTTTTTTAAAATAATTTATATTTTCCCAAAGCTTTATGCGCCACTCAGGTTCTTCATCAATAAGCTCAATAGCCTTGGTAATTCCCATGACAGACGGTGGTGCTGTAGCAGAAAATATCTGCTGGCGGGACTGAAACCTTATAAAGGCAGCCATTTTTTTATCACAGATCACATATCCTCCTACATTTGCGAACGTTTTACTAAATGTCCCCGTGATAAAGTCTACCTTATCCATCAGCCCTGCTTCTTCCAGCGCTCCTCTCCCGTTTTCTCCTAAAATACCTACCCCATGAGCATCATCCACCATCAGGTAGGCATTGTATTTTTTCACCAGGTTATAGATCTCTTTTAAAGGAGATACATCCCCATCCTGGGAATATATACCATCGATGATTACAAGCTTTGTACGGAATTTATTTTCAGATGTCTTCAAAATGTGTTCCAAAGCTTCCAGATTATTATGCGGAAATGTTTTTGTGTTCGTAAAAGCACATCCTTCATGTACACTTGTATGCACTGCCATGTCAATAATGGCTATATCTTCTTTTTGCAATAAAATCTGAAGGGTCGCACTATTGGCTGTATATCCGGTAGTAAATATAACCGCTTCTTCCTGCTTTCTTCCAAAGAAAGATGAAATCTTTTTTTCCAGATCATCGTGAAAGACAAAATGTCCTCCGATCAGGGGTGAAGCTCCCGCTCCTGTTCCATATTTCTGGATTCCTTCAATGGCTGCCTGCTTCACTTTCGGGTGCTGGGTAAATCCCAGATAATCATTGGAAACAAAACTTACATAATCCTGCTGTGTATTTTCTATATCTACATTCATTACAGAGCTACATCCCGAATTATTTTTCAATCTGTAGTTCATATGACCGTTTGACCTCATATAGTCCAAAAATTCATAAAAAATCTCTGCTCTCTGGGCCATATCGTGATCCGGGATATTCTCGAAGTCCCTGAACGTTGCTGTTGTGAAATTGATGCTCATCCTTAATTTTGTTTATTGTTGTGGTTCGAAGAAACAAATATATGACTATTTAAAAGGCTTAAGCTTCCATAAAAGATTAATTATTATTAAAGACACAATAATTTTATTCTTATTATCTGGAAACCAAAGTATTTTTATACATCTGTAACTTTAAACATCTATTTTTTATTGAATAAATTAGTTTTCTCCCCTAAATTTAATAAAAAAAGTAAACAATAAAGAAATATTAATAAATAAATAATAAAAAAAAGTGGTTATTTTTCACAACCCTCTCATTTATAAAAGATTATTTTTTCTTTATTTATTCATAGAAGAACTTCTTACAGCAGAAATCGGAGATTATTAGTCCCGGAACAGGGAATAGAACCCCATGAAACAACTTTGATATCAAACACTTAATTCAAGTTTTACGATAACAACCAGAAATTATTTGTAAATATTAATTTCCGGCTTCCAACCTTTCTTACTCCAAATTCACGTTGTTTATATCCTCCTGGAAGTCCTGAATTCTCCAGGAGTAATTCCGGTCATCTTTTTAAAGAATTTTGAAAAGTTGGATGGGTCGTAAGTAAAAATACGGGCAATCTCGGCCACAGATTTATCTGGAACGGCAAGCATTTTTTTAGCCTCCTGAATAATTTTTTCATCATAAAAATAACAGGGATGCTGCCCCGTTTCTTTTTTAATGGTATCAGTAAGGTGCTTATGGGAAACCGCAAGCTCGCCGGCAATCTCATTGACTTCCATAAATTCAGGAACCGTTCCGGAAACAACATCCTGAATGTGCCTTTCCAAAAAGGCAAAATACTGCTGGGTAATCTCTTCACTTCTTTTCATCTTTGTATTTTATGATCTATTTAAATATATAAATTTAATAATAAGAAATAAAACAACATGGTGAACTTTTCGGATATTTAAAAGCTCACTATCTATAAAAACAGGCTTTAGCGCCTATGCAGAAGCTTTAAGGAATACTATAGTGGTGTTTTCTGTTTTTTGCACTAAAAGCGACAAAAGATCTCTTAAAAAGAGATCTTTTGTTCGATGTGCATCATTTGTATTTTCAGAATCATTTTTAATTGATCAGGCCTCATTACGTGAGTGCCGGAATTGTTTTGCAAAAGTAAGAACACAGCTCAACCGGATCAAAAATTCTATGTAGAATTAACACAGTCCTTTTGTAAAACTTTTACTACAAAAACGATACAGCATACCATATTAATTTAAAGCTAAAAACCCTTCTGTAATTTTCAATTCCAACCGTATGAAAACCTCATTTAAATTCAAAAAAAAACAACTGAAAATCAAAATCATATACAACAATATCCTTTTCACTTCAGTCCTGAAATTTTTCAATAACCGACACATCCGAAAAACCGGAAATTACATTAAGGACCCTATAACAAATTTATTTTATAGAATAAATACTCACTTTCTGTAGAAATAATTCTACAAACAAACCTGTCAAATCCTATCCAGACCTAATAAATACAGATAAAACTCATATGAAAACAATTCCGGACATGCCTGTTTATGTCTATAAATTCACTATTTTTACAACATAAAAATCTAAGACACAAAAAGACCAAGAAAGCTTAATGATAAAAATTTATTCTCAATCGTTCCTACCTATTAAAAAAACTTCGACTTGTACAAAAACTATTATTAACCGCTTTTTGCTTTGATGCAAAAAGTATAGATCAGTTTTGCACATATGAAAGTTTGGGCATTGTTTTTTGCTTGCTTGTATATCAACATCTGCGATTTCTCAAATCCGGAAAATCTTTACATAGAAGCCAAAATATCCGGTAAAGAAAACGCGGAGTGGGAACCGGTTGCTACCGGAAATGAACTGAAATACGCCATAAGTAACCTCAGTCCGGGAGAATATACTCTTAGCGTAAGAATGCTGGTTTCTCCCACTGGAAAGTTTGAAGAGAAAACGGTTCGGTTCAGGATTCCCCCTCTTTTTTATCAGACTTTATTATTCCGGGTTTCTCTTTCAGTCATCATTCTGATTGCCATTATTGTCATAGTCCAGCTGATGACCAACTTTTTAAGGATAAAAAACAAAGCTCTGAAGCAGATCGTTCACAATAAAAATTCAGAGCTTAAGGAAACTTCTCTTACACTTGAAAGTATAAAAAGTGATCTGCAAAGGGAGACTGAATACCAGAAAAAACTGGTAGAGACCATCAGTCATGACATTACAACACCGATAAGGTTCATCGCCATGCTTTCTCAAAAGCTTCATGAATCAGATGATGCAGAACTTCAGAAAAAATATTTTGACAGTATTTATAAGTCATCTGAACAGCTTTATCAGTTCACGCTGAACTTAAAGGAATATACCGAACTTTACAAAGCTGAGAATATTCTTGAAGAGCATGAGTATCCTATTAACAGAATTCTGGAAATCAAGAAAAGGTTATTCTGTGAAATTGCAAAAGAGAGAGGAACCACCATTATCAATACAGCAGAAAACAAGGTTTACACCACAGTAAATGAAAGTATTTTGACAGCTGTTATTCATAATATCCTTGATAATGCAGTCAAAAACACCTCTGAAGGAGAAATCATGCTGAATGTTACAGAAAACAATCAAAAATCCACCATAACCATATCAGATACGGGTGCAGGAATGTCTGCAGACCAGATAACTACTTATATGCACCTGTTCAGAAATCCTAAACTGGAAACACCAAGCTTTAAAGGAAAAGGGCTCGGACTGCATATGGTGATCCATCTGGTCAAAAAAATGAATGCTGAAATGAGCTTCTCGCAAAATCACCCTAAAGGAACTGTTGTGGAAATCACACTCTATAAAAACTGATTTATATGAATGAAAGACTTTTAATCGCTGATGATCATTACGTAGTAAGAGCAGGAACCGCCCTGGTACTGGAATCCGCCTATCCTGACCTTATAATCGATTTTGCAGAAAACTATGAACAGGTCAAAAACATGCTGGCTACTCAGCATTACAGCCTTCTTATTTTAGATATTGACATGCCTGGAACGCAATACAAAAAAATGATCTCCGAGCTCAAAAGCATCCAGGAAACGATCAAAATCCTTGTATTCTCAGGATATGATAAAGATGTTGCCATACAATACATCAGAGAAGGTGCCGAAGGATATCTGAACAAACAAAGCAGTGAGGAAGAAATAAAAAATGCAGTAAAGACCGTGATCGAAAAGGGCTATTTCTATCCTGCAGACCTGATAGGGCTTATCATTCAGAATAAAAGGGACAATCCTTCAGAAAAGCTGTCCTCAAGGGAATATGAAATCTTTAAACTCCTGGCTGACGGAAATGGAAATCTTGAAATCGCCAACAGGCTCAATATTCAGATGTCTACTGTAAGTACCTATAAAAAAAGAATCTTTCAGAAGCTTGATGTAAATAATATCGCTGAGCTGATCAAAGTGTATGACATGATGCATTGATCTTCTTATATAGAAGCGGTACCGGATATCTTCTTCGTGCTTATTCCTGGAATGCTTTCATAGTGGTCCTTATGCTATCTG
This sequence comes from Chryseobacterium sp. UF-290, assembly GCF_058245615.1. NCBI lineage: Bacteria > Pseudomonadati > Bacteroidota > Flavobacteriia > Flavobacteriales > Weeksellaceae > Chryseobacterium > Chryseobacterium sp. UF-290. The sequence goes on along the minus strand of NZ_JBSICB010000006.1, from coordinate 8,574 downwards.
TTACCACAGCTCTGCAGCTATCAACAGTCAGCACTTCCAGGAAAGGAAAAAATATAGTACCACACAGATACCACATTGGATTTCAGCATCCATTTCCTGTATTGATGATAAATCCACATCTTTTAACATAATATTAATTTTTCATATTAAAAATTTAACCTAATCATCACTAAAACAAGGCTTAGCGAAGCAATGCAAGGCATAATATTTGCAGTTTATAAATGACCCTATCATTACTAAAAATCAAAATATTATGAATGTAGCAGATCTAAAAATCAAAAACTTAGTCGAGTACAAAAACCAGATTTATACGATCACTGAGATTTTTCAGAGTATCGGGCAGGCATATTTTGTTAAAATTGAAAATGATATTCAAAGCCTTTCAGTTCCGGCAGATTCTATAAAGCCTATTAAAATAACAGAGGAATGGCTTGAAAAATTAGGATTTTCAAGAACTTACAGTTCAGATCAACGGATACGGTATGAAAGACCGGAGACCTTTATAAAATACGACATCGACCTGAGCTCCAGAAAAATACTGGAGGGACTTAAAATATATGGTAATGCCATAAAATGTAAATATATTCACGAATTTCAGAATATTTTCTCCTGCTTATTCGGAAAAGAGCCAACTTTACATTTTGGTTACCTGAAAACAGAATCGTAGTTAAATAGTTCTTAGTTGTAGAAGACCACAGTTTACAATCAACTGTGGTCTTCTTTTGTGATGAGCAACGATCCAATGACGGCTATTTAAGGCAAGATCTGATTAAGAAATGTAATTTTCCGAAAAATTCACCATTCGTAAGTCATTCATTTCCTTCATATTTGTATTATTAATGATTGACTTAAAACTATTAAGGTATCATTAAAAATTAATACACTATAAAACACTGAAAATGATTGTAAAGATTATTAATTCCGTATTGATCCTGGTTGCTGTCTTTATGGGCTTTAAACAGGGAATAGCAATGATTTCGGGAAAGCCTGAAATGGCAGAAATGTTTGGAAAATGGGGTTTTGACAAAACCGGACTTATGATCAATGGAGCTGTCACCCTACTCGCTTCCGTCATGATCTTATTTCCCAAAACATTTGTCTGGGGAAATTTTCTGATGGCAGCCGGCATACTGCTGATCATCTGCTTTCACTTGATGAATAAGGATCTAAAAGGCATGGTAATAGAACTTCCCTTCCTGTGTCTGAATCTGATCATCATTTACCTGCAGCATCCTCTTAAAAATTGAAACAGCTATGAAAAAACACCTACTGATTACCCTGTTGGCCATAAGCTTTTCATTCATCGCCTGTGGACAAACCCCTTCTAAGGAAAAACAAAAAAACAAAACACAACTTTTAAAAAAACAACAGACAATGGATCTATCAAAAATAACAGACACAGCCGTAAAACAAGCTATAGAAGCATTACAGACAGGTGATAAAAGCTGGTATGGTTTCTTCACAGAAAATCCTGTCATGACCGACGATGGAAATACAGTGAATTTTAAGTCTTTTTTCTCAAATGCCCTGGGTAAAGAATTGTTTCTGAGTATAGACCGTGTTGAAAATAACGGCAAGGATATTTATGGCAATTTTAAGGCGGGACAATGGGGAACATTTCCTGTATTTTTTAAGTTCCATAAAAACAACGAAGGAAAATTTGAACGACTCGATATCGGGCAGGCCAGATAAGCATACCTCTTTCCAAACTATCCTGATGTAATAAAGACTGAAAGATGTTTGCTTATTATTATGCTGTTCTTATTTTTTGCCACGAATGCAAAAATTCTTTTATTCATACATTGTAGCTTTAAATAAAAGGCTGGCTCATTTCTGATCCAGCCTCTATTCACACCATTTTATTGGTGTGGTAATACTCTATGAAGATTGAGATTGTTCTATCAATTGTGTTTTTTAACTTTTAAAAACTAATTTATTAGCCAGTTTCAGTGTGTAGGCATTTTTATTTTTAACTTTTGTCAAAGTATACTGCCCTTTTCTATAAACAACAGCTTTTTTCGAGGCTGTTTTTTCAAGAATAAGGCTTCCGTCAGATGAAGGCAGGAACAGCTCTGCTTTTTTCCCGTCTTCACTCAGGATGATCGCCGCATTGGAAGTATATGATTTCCTGGAGTCTACTTCTTTCAGCTGTATCTTTTGTTCAAAAAGTCTTACGCAGTCATTCTTTATTACCGAAAAGGTATATCCTGCTGATCCTTTACATCCATGTTTATCTTTATCTGAACCTGCCCCTTTTGGGGTGATCTGTGCTGAAACTCCTGAAGCAAACATTACAACTGTCATTGCTGTAATTAAAAATTTTGTGTTTTTCATATGTTTTAATTTTTGAATGAATTTTACTTTAATTTATGATTTTATTTCCTAATTCAAAACATTTTTTCTGATGAAGCTCGTCTTACATTTTTCCAGCATACCTGAGATCGTTTTATTAAAAGAGGGGGATATCATTTTGTGTTTTTAGAATCTTTATTTGGTTAATTTTTCTCCCCCTTCTTTCATGCTGCAAATTTTAAAAACTTATTAAAAACAATAACAATATTCTCCTACTACATATGTACCACATTTACTGTTTTCCTACTACTAAAGCCTTTTCACGGCCTTTTAAGGTAAAATTAAAACAGACGGGTACTCTTCAGCCGGTTTTTTGAACCCAGCCAGATCATAAAAGGAAAAACAGGAACCACATCAAAAAGCAAAAACAAACATTTACTCATAAATATCCTGCTCTTTCAAATCCAATGGCAAAAGTTCCATTAAAGAATTTTCTATTAAGGATATATCAGGAATGCCATGCCATCCCGAACATAAAAAAGAAATTACAGCCATCATGAGTCACCTCTTAAACATTAAGACAGAAACCCAATCAAACAATTTCCTAAAAGAGTAATTTATTTTAGAGTGCCAGGCAAGAAAAGCATGGATGTCTATGTACCACCTATATACATCTTTTTTTATATCAGTCTGACAAAAATGCATTACAAACAAGCAACAAAATACGGTAACGGAAAACCATTGTCACGCTCTTCATATTTCTCAATAGATGTCAATGTAAACCTGACAGGGCTTCCGACATTATAAGGAATCAAAGAAAATGAACAGTTCCTGGTCACTGGGTACATCCAGCTTCTTTCGGAGACGGTGCTTTTTCTGCTGTACAGACTTATGCTGGATGAAGGTATATTCCGCAATTTCTTTGGAAGTAAAGTTGAGTTTGATCATGGCACAGAAAGTAAGCTCTGAAGGTCCCAATTTCGGATTGATCTCCAACAGCTTCGGGCAGAAACCGGGATAGATTTCCTGAAACCGTGTCAGGAATGTTGAATCATTCTTTTTAGCCAGCATCACCAATTCATCAAATGAGTCATTGATTCTGCTTTTCAGTGAAAGCGCTTCGCTTTTGAACTTGTTCTTTCTTCTTCTAAGTCCTCTGTTATGCCTGTAAAGCAGGATAAATATCAGAACAGACAATCCCAGAATAATACCGCCGTAAAGATAGATCCGCTTATGAAAAGCGTTTGATTCTTCGTCTTTATCCGCAAGCATATGGTCTATCGAAATATTAATCGCTTCATTCTGAATATTTTCCAGCTCTTTCTTTTCTTCCGCATATTTCTGCATAGCTTCTTTCTCCTTTTCAGGCTCACCCAGCATTTTATACGTTTTCGCAAGGGATTCATATATCCCCGGTATATTATAAAGCCTGTTGGTCTTACTATAATTATCCAGAGCCTTATTGTAGTAATCCAAAGCGGTATGATAATCTTTCACCTCATAATAATAATCTCCATAGGTCAGATACAAAAAACCGTTCTGTATGTTGACCTTACCTGTGGTAACCATTTTTTCTGAAGCTTTCTGAAGATAGATCCGGGTAGAATCCAACATTTTTGAGTACTGCAGGTGATGTCTGGCAAGAAGAGTATTCAGAAGAAATCCTTTACCGTCGATTCTTTTTCCTTTCTGTAAATAAATATAAGCTGAATCCGGTCTATTGGCTTTATACAGAAAATCAGCCCTGTGGGCATATAATCTATAGAGGTAAAATTTCTTTTTCTCCTGATCGGAAACATTTTTCAGATAGTACAATCCTTTTGCATTAAGGTCGAGCGCACTTTTATACAGACCGATCACTCCGTTCAGCTGAGCGTGTTCCTGGTAAAGTCTGGCCTTCAGGGCCTGACTGTTAACTGTTTTAAGTTCTTTTTCAGCCAGGAAAAGATAAGACAGCCCTCTTTTATAGTTCCCTATCGTTGCAGAGATATTGGAAATATTGATATAGCAGAGAATAATACCCTCTTTGTATTCTTTTTCTTCTGCCATGTTCAGATAGTCTTTATTAAGACGTACAAGGTTCTCGTAATCTCCCTGAATACGCAATGATTCTGTTCTTTTAAGCAGGATACTGTCAAATCTTTTAGGAGAAAAGGATCCCTGTGCATATACCAACCTGCTGCCTAAAAAACAATAAATCAATAGTACAAGAAAAGTACCCGGGAAATGGTATATTCTGTTGAGTTTATTTTGAGGTGGGAGCATGTTTGTTATTTTTAAAAAAAACCATCATTGTTAATCCTAATTCATTTGTTATGTATGTGTAATATCTGACTTCTAATCCATTCTATCCGTCAAAAACTTCTGTATTGCATTACAAATAACATTCCAATCCTTAAGATCATTTCATTTTCTCATGGCTCCAAAGAGAACTGATCTTTAATATTGTGACAAAAACTCAAGATTTCACTATGGATGAAGATACGGCCATCGTACGGATCAGCAAAAATAATCCGGACCTGTTATACAGGAAACAAGGCTACAATAACCAATAGATTGTGGTAAAACGTAAATATTTAATCGTCAATAATACACTAATGATTTTATCCGTGCACTAATGGCAAAAAAACAGTGAAAACATTTCTTAAACAATCAGCATTGGAGAAAATACAGTAAGTGTATTTCGCACAGTGACTTATGTTTATTCAGGATCAGAATCTTTCTCTTCCAGTTTCTTTCTATAATTTTTCGGAGTAGAACCTGTTTTCACCCTGAATAAATAGGAAAAATGAGAAAAGTTCTGGAAGCCCAGTTCAAAAGCTATTTGTTTAATTGACTTATCTGAGCTATGGAGTAAATTTTTCGCTTCAAGAATGATTCTTTCTTTAATGAATTCAAGCGGCGAAATTTTATATTGCTTCCGGCAGATTACTCCCAGATAATTTGGGGTAATACACAATTCTTCGGCATAAAAGGCCACATTCTTCTGGGTTTTATAATATTTGTCTACCAGCATATGAAAACGAAAAGCAAGATTATCCGGGGTGCTCAGCGCTTTATTGCCATAAGCATGTTCTACCCACAGATTAATAATCAGGGCCAAAAGACGTACTCTTGCATTGATAAGTTCCGGGAAAACAACATCGGCAGCAATTTCTTTCCTAATGGCATTAAACTCCAGACTGAACCGGTGATAAGTTTCATCATCAGGCTGTATCATTTCGTATTTGCTGTAGGAAGAAAAAGTAAATTTAAGGGTGGGTGAAAATGTCCTCAGAATAGCATCATTAATGATAAGCCTCCTTCCCATAGTGTCCGGAGCCAGGTCCCATTTGTATTCTCTTTTGGGAAGATGTATGAATAACTGCTGAGTTTTTAAATCATATTGATCAAGACCGGTAATGCATTTTCCACCCTTACATGCATCCAGAAGGATAATGGTAAAGCAGTTATCAGGGAAAAAATTTAACGACTCTCCACTGATCTCATCCTGAAAAACGACATCTATTCCTTTGTTAAATACCTCCTCTACCGAATCTTTATTAATCAGTTCCTTTTCTATTATCATACCATTCTTTTTACAATACAAGCAATACTGCATACTAATTTATGAAAATACCCTATATATTGTTTCTTTTACACAAGGTAATCTATTAATTCCCGTTTTTTTCAACAGCGCGCAAAGATACATCCTTCTTACCCGTTTAGAAATATCAGAAACCGTGACAAGAATATCATCTTTTCATATAGTTTATCATGAAGGTATCACATAAAATCAGGAACGATCCTGCTCTATCTCCTTATGTTCCCTGATTTTAAAACTTATCAGCTTCTCTTTTCAGGCTTAATTTTCAGTATTGATATTTTTGGACTATCGTTAAAACAATAAGTATATTTGTATAAGGTTCTTTTTCCTGTAAACATGTTAACAGACAAATTCGGAAGACATATCAATTATCTGAGACTGGCCGTTGTAGACCGGTGCAACCTCCGATGCACTTATTGCATGCCGGAAAACGGACTTGCATGGATCAAGCAGAACGACCTGATGACCGATGAGGAAATGCTCAGAATATGTTCCGTATTTACAGGTCTTGGAGTTGATAAGATCAGAATAACCGGAGGTGAACCTTTTGTAAGAAAAAACTGTATCGGTCTTATTGAGAAGATATCACTTCTTAATGGGCTTAGAGATTTAAGCTTAACTACAAACGGGCTTCTGACCGTACAGTATATTCCAAAGCTTAAAGAATTCGGAGTAAAATCTGTCAATCTCAGTCTTGATACGCTGGATGAAGACCGTTTCTTCGAGATAACCCGCCGAAAAAGTTTTGATAAGGTAATGAAAACACTGGAAAGTTTATTGAAGCACCATATCAAAGTGAAAATAAACACGGTAGTAATGGAGGACCGCAACATTGAGGATATTGTTCCTTTGGTCCGGCTTACCAGAGAACTTCCAATAGATGTACGTTTTATCGAAGAAATGCCCTTCAATGGAAATAATGACTCTGACATAGCGCCCAAGTGGAATTATCCGCAAATTTACCATTATATCAAAGACCATTTTCCTGATATAGAGAAGGTGCAGGACCCTAAAAGCTCCACCTCATACAACTACAGAATACCAGGTTTTGCAGGAGATGTTGGAATCATTGCCGCCTACACACGTTCATTCTGCGGAGACTGTAACAGGATACGGATCACTCCTTCCGGTATATTGAGAACCTGCCTGTATGAAGGCGGTGGGATCAATTTAAAAGATATGATCCGTTCCGGAGCGAGCGATGAAGAACTTAGCAATATAATCATCAACAGTATACATCATAAGCCCAAAGACGGATGGGAAGCTGAAAAACAAACTATGACAGTTTCACAAATTCATCAGTCTATGGCTACAATAGGAGGATAACTATGGAAATGATCACCGTACAACAGGCAGAAGATATTATACTTTCCCAAATCCAGGATTTTGGAAAAGAATATATTTCATATGATCAGGCATCAGGAAGGGTTTTAGCAGAAGGCCTTACGGCAGACCGGGATTTCCCGCCCTTTGACAGACCCACGGTAGATGGGATCGCAATCCGCTTTGATGCGTATGAAAAAGGAATCCGATCTTTCATAGTCAAAGGAGTACAATCCGCGGGAGAACCTTCCATTTCTATTGATTCCGGGAATGAATGTATTGAAATCATGACCGGGGCCGCTTTGGATCATTCTGTAGATACTGTTATCCGTTATGAAGATATATCCCTGGATAACGGAATCGCCAATCTGAACGTGGATATAAAAAAAGGGCAGAATATCCACCTGAAAGGAAAAGATAAAAAGAAAGGCGAAGTTCTGGTGAAAGCCAATCAGATCATCACTCCCGCCATCATAGGAATAGCTTCATCCATTGGAAAAACTTCTATATCCGTAAAAAAGCTCCCTAAAATTGTCATCATTTCCACAGGGGATGAAATGGTAGATCCTGAATCCCTACCAAGCCCATACCAATTAAGACGCTCGAACGGAATTACGATACAGTCCGTTTTGAAAAAATATAATATTGAAGCAGATACTCTCCATCTTAAAGATGATTATGAGGAAATTAAAAAAGAGCTATCCCGCTGTACTCATCAATATGATGTTGTTCTTATGAGTGGCGGAGTATCCATGGGAAAATTTGATTATTTACCTAAAGCTTGCGAAGAACTGGGAATAGAAAAGCTTTTTCACAAAATAAAGCAAAGACCGGGAAAACCTTTCTGGTTTGGTAAAAATCAAGAGCAGAAGCTTGTTTTTGCGTTTCCCGGAAATCCTGTTTCGGTATTCATGTGCCTGCACCGGTATTTTATACCATGGTTGGAAAAATCGCTGGCAATTTCCGGGAGCTCACCTCAGTTTGCCGTTTTACAGAACGATATTGATTTTCCTTTTCCACTTCAGTATTTTGCGCAGGTAAAGCTTAGTGTCAATCAATTGGGACAGCTTACTGCCGAGTCGGTGAATACGAACGGATCAGGAGATTTTTCACATCTTGCCGACACGAATGCTTTTATGGAACTTTCTTTGGGACAGAATAATTTTAGAAAGGGAGAAGTTTACAAAATATGGAAATATAATTATTAAAAACACTGCGAATCCATTAATAAAATCATTCGTGCATTCGTGGCGAAAAAAATTACTGATACTTTTATTATATGAATTAAAAATATAATGCCACGAATGCCTTTAGATTTGCAAAAGGATTTAGTATTAAATTAGATAATAATTAAATTCTGAAGAACCAGAGAA